>PUKV01000084.1 GCA_003550645.1 Syntrophomonadaceae bacterium
AATAACCATATTCAGGAAGGAATAACCATTGGAGGGACTTCTGTGAAAGGGATCATAATTACAGCTTTGATAGCTTTAGGTGGGATTATTTTTATCGGGACGAATGTCTCCCTGCCTTCAGAAGACGTTTCCGCCGGAGATACCGTTGGCACTGTTACCATATCTATAAAAGGGTTACCTGACGAAAAAGATATATTAGAAGCCAGGGAAGTAGAAATCAAGGAAGATGATCAGGTGCTCGATCTGTTAATCAGGGTAACCCGCCAGGAAGAAATCCAGATGAAATACCGGGGCAGTGGTAGCGGAGCCTATGTGGAAGGTATAGCTGACCTTAATGAGTTTGATCGGGGCCCTGAAAGCGGGTGGATGTACAGTATTAATGGCAGGTTCCCTAACCGGAGTGCCGGCACAAAGCCGGTGGAACCCGGGGATAATCTAAAGTGGGTTTATACTGAAGATCTGGGCAAAGACGTGGGTGCTTATCCGGCCGGGAAACAGCAGAATGGAGAAGATAATTGATGAGCAGCGGTTTTTCTTCTCTCCATCCCGCCCTGACTTTTACATATTTTGTAGTCATCATAGTTTTACCCATGCTTTTTATGCATCCAGTCTACCTGTCCAGTATATTGTTGGCCACGGTTATCTTAAATATTCTTTTAGACAAAGGTGAAGGGTTATTAAAGAATATCAAGTTTTACCTGCTTATGGCCGGTGTTATTATGGTTTTTAATCCTCTTTTTAATCAGCAGGGCTCTACTACCCTGTTCTATTTTAGAGATCGACCGGTAACTTTGGAAGCATCACTATACGGGGTATTGTTTGCGTTGCTCATGCTGAGTATTTTGCTAGCCTTTCTGGCCTACACCCGGGTGGTCACTGCCAATCGCTTTCTTTTCCTTTTTGCTTCGGCTGCACCCAAAACTGCATTCAATATTACAGTTGTTTTACGTTTTATCCCGTTGATGAAAAGAAGGCTTCAGGAAATTACTTCTGTTCAGCAGGCTATAGGTGGTAAGCCTTCCAAGTCAACTTCGCAGAAAGCACGGGAGGGAATGGAAATACTTAACATCCTGGTTACCTGGTCCCTGGAAGCAGCTTTACAGACTGCTATTTCCATGCGGGCCCGGGGATATGGTTTGGGCAAGAGAAGCTCTGCTGTTATTTATCCTTTTGAAAACCGGGACTTCTACTGGCTGGTTTTTTTGTGTCTGACCGGAGGGGCCTCTATGCTCGGTGCTTTTCTTGGCCATGGTCAGTATCAGGTGTATCCCAGCCTGGGTTCTTTTGGGCCTGTAATTTCCTGGCACTACCTGACAGTCCTGCTCTTTTTAGCAACCCCTATTTATATTGAGGGAAAGGAATTGCTTCAATGGCACTTTATCAGATCCAAAATCTAAGTTTTGCTTATGCGCAGAGACAGGAAAATGTGCTGCAGGAAATATGCCTTCAAATAGATGAAGGCGATTTTCTTCTGGTTTGTGGACCTACCGGTTCAGGCAAAACTACCCTGCTCCGTCTTTTAAAACCTGAGGTACAGCCGGCAGGGGAGCAAAGCGGTTCATTATTATATGACGGAAACTTGCTGAAAGATCTGGAGGGGCGAAAAGGAGCAGAAGAGATAGCCATGGTATTCCAATCTCCTGATGATCAAATTGTCATGGATACGGTCTGGCAGGAGTTGGCTTTTGCCATGGAAAACCTGGGCTATTCCCCGCAAACCATTCAAAGAAGAATGGGTGAGGTAGTAAATTATTTTGGTATTGAGAGCTATTTGCATAAGCCGGTATTTCAGCTTTCAGGGGGTCAAAAGCAGCTACTTAACCTGGCTTCGGTTATGATGCTGCGGCCAAAGGTCCTGCTTCTTGATGAACCTACCGCCCAGCTCGATCCGGTGGCGGCCAGGGAATTTCTGCAGACAGTGCACCGGGTCAATCAGGAACTATCCACCACCGTGATTATCAGCGAACACCGGCTTGAAGAGGTTTTCCCCCTGGTTAACGGGGTTTTGATGTTAAGCCACGGTAAAACTGCGTACCAGGGTCCGCCCCGAAAGGTTATCCGGCAGGTCTGGTCCCGTCAGAAAGACTGTTTTTGGCACTACCTACCTGCTGTAAGCAGGCTGTGCCTTTCTTTAAATGGCAATGATGTTAATGAAGAATCCCTGCCCTTAACGGTGCGGGAGACCAGGGTGTGGGCGGAGGAAAAGAAACTGAAAAAAAAGGTTTCTACCCCGGTAGGCGAGTGGGAGCAAAAAAAAGAGCTTGTTTCTGGTAAAACCGGTTCTAGCCCGGACCTCCTGGCCTGCCGGGACCTATACTTCCAGTATGGCAAAGACCAGCCCCTGGTGCTAAAAAAGCTTTCTTTGCGGCTTAAAAAGGGCGACTTTTTTGCAGTTCTGGGTGGTAATGGTTCGGGTAAGACTACTTTACTGAAAGCAATTACCGGCTTAATAAAACCCCAGAGGGGCTCTGTTTTATGGCAGGGGCAAAAACTAAAAAACCCAGACTTAAGCGAAATAAGTTCCCGCATGGGCTACCTGGCTCAAAACCCAACCCTGTATTTTAGCTGCGATACGGTGGAAGGGCAACTGGCAAAACGGGCCGAGGAATTGAGCCTGGAAGTTAAGGGTGAGCGCATGGAGCAAGCCATAGACCTTTTTGGAATAAGAGAAATTTTAAGTAAGCATCCCTATGATATTAGCGGGGGGCAACAGCAAAAAGTAGCCCTGGCCCTGGTGCTTCTTTCCGACCCTGAATTGCTCTTGCTGGATGAGCCGACAAAGGGTTTAGACCCGCTCTGGAAGCTGCAGCTGGCAGAGATGCTCAGCAAATTGCTTGAGCAGGGCAGCACTATTTTAATGGTCAGTCACGATCTTGAGTTCACGGCCAGGTATGCCGGTAAATGCGCCCTTTTGTTTGATGGGCAAATTGTTGCCGCCGATTATCCCCGTAACTTTTTCTGTGACAATTATTTTTATACTACGGTAATACAGAGAGCCTTGGGAGACAGGTTGCCGGGGGTAATAGGTCTAGAGGATGTGAATCTTTGTTAGGCAGCTCTTTTATCCAAAAAAGAATCATTATAATTACCCTGTTGTTAATGCTTGTGGTGTTGGCGATTACGCTGTGGATGCGCCATTATTTCTTTCCTTTAATGATTTTGATGTTGATCCTTTCAATGGTGCCGTTTTTTTGCAGGTTCGAAAAGAAAGAAGTTAATGCTGAAGAGATTGTCATCATCGCCGTATTAGCGGCAATTGCTGCGGTAAGCCGGATTCCCTTTTCGGCTTTACCCAGTGTTCAGCCCTCCTCCTTTGTAATTATAGCATCGGGACTGGTATTTGGCCCCCAGGTGGGGTTTATGGTGGGAACCACATCTGCCCTGGCCTCTAACTTTTTTTTGGGACAGGGGCCATGGACTCTATTCCAGATGTTTGCCTGGGGTATCATGGGCTTAACAGCAGGGCTTTTGCAAAATACCAGGTGGATGGATCACCTGCTTGGTCAAAGTGTTTTTGGTTTTACCTGGGGGTTTATCTTCGGGTGGTTTATGAACCTGTGGTTTATTTTAGTTTTGTTTGAATCAATAACCTGGGAATTCTTTTTGGGAGCTTATGCGGCCAGTTTCTATTTTGATCTTGCCCATGCCCTTTCAAATGTTTTTTTCATCACACTATTTCTAGGGCAGTGGCAAAAGATCCTGGGGCGCATAAAAATAAAATATGGGATTCTTCATTAGAAAGGTGGTGAGAGGTAGCGAAAGATAGAAAGAGGCGATTATTTAAAAAGCAAATATGGAAGTGCGAGTTAAGTTGCGAACGATCAAAGTTATTAGCTTTTTAATAGGGAGGAGTATTTTTTATGAAAAATAATAGTTTACTGGTTAGATTTAGTTTTACTGTGGCAATATTTTTTGCTCTTTTATTGGCAGTTGTCCCGGTAGCGCTGGCTGAAGGGGAAAATGATCCTTTGGAAGAAGCTCAAGAAAAAGCAGTTTCCTGGTATAAGGAAAACCATAACCCGCCTGATTCCTGGGAGGGCTTGCCAGGGTTATGGGGAGCAGGAGAAGACCTGAGCGCTTCACCCTGGGAGACTACCCAGGATTGGCGTGATGATGATTATGAGCATGATACAGATTCTCACTGGCATGTTAAATATATTTTCAAACTGCTCTCAGCAGGAATGGATCCCTCAGATGCCTGGGGCGGCACAAACCTTTTCAAAGAACTTTCAGGTTTGCAGAAAGAAAATGGTGAATTTGAAGGCTATTCGGACGCTGCACATTCCTGGCCGTTAGTGGCCCTTGATATAGGAAAAGAGCGGGGTTTGGATGTGGGTAGTTGGGATGAAAACAGTCAGGAAAAAGCCGTAGAATACCTTTTGACAAAGCAAAAGGATGATGGAAGCTTCACCGACTTCGGGGTAGACATTACCGGTGATTACCTGGTAGCTCTGTCTAACTACACTGATGACCAGGATGTCGAAGATGCAGTTGGCGATGCTGTTGACTATCTAAAGAATGTGCAGGACGATGATGCCTTTTTCCTAGGATGGGGAGAGAGAAATTCCAACTCTCAGTCTAAGGCAATTTCTGGCCTGGTTGCCGTAGGGGAAGACTTGCTGGATCCAGATGGAAACTGGGTTAGAGATGGCAATACACCTATTGATGCTTTACTGGAATTCCAGCAGGATGACGGTCAATTTCATTATAAATTTAATGATCCTGGAGTCGGAACAATGGCGCAGGATGATGCACTGGTCGCCTTATCCTGCATTATTAATGAAAGCTCTACCTGGCACAGGATGGGTGAGATTGAAACAGTAACAGTTGACCTAAGAGCAAGCGGTATTGCCGGCGATATTTTTGATGAAGAGGACCTGGAAATACCTGCCGGTGAAGTAACCGTGGATGATTTTACTTTGAATAAACATACGGCCATGGGTGCGCTTGCCTACTATTGCAAGCAATACAGTATTAATATAGAAATCACCGAAGGGGACTGGGGCCGATATGTTTATCAAATCGGTGATGATTCGGATGATGAAGACAGCTGGGTTTATTATGTTGATCAGTCTTCCCCCTTGGTAGGAGCTGATCAATACGAACTTTCCGAAGGTGAAGCTGTTCATTTTGTTAATTTTAATCTAAGCCTTTACTCCCTCTCCATGAGCATTGAACCGGAGAGCATTGCCCCCGGTGATAACGTTACTACAACGGTAGTATATATAGATGGCGATGGTAAAGAGAATCCGGCAGAAGGCGCAGAG
>PUKV01000013.1 GCA_003550645.1 Syntrophomonadaceae bacterium
AACGGCTGCAGAAGGTCGGGGAAAAGAGATTCTGCAGGAGAACCGCAGGTCTGTTGGAACCTGGTTTTTATATGTACTTTTTTAAGGGCGGTCGAACTGGGCTATGAACTGCAGGTTGCGGTATTTTTCGTTGTAATCGAGGCCGTAACCGACCACAAAAACGTTGGGGGCATCGAAACCCTTGTAATCCACCGGGACCTCTACGATACGGCGCGCTTCCACGTTGACCAGGGTGCAAACTTTAAGGCTGGCCGGATCCCTTGACTTGAGGTTGCGCAGCAGGTACCCCAGGCTCAAGCCGGTATCGACAATATCTTCCACCACCAGGACATGTTTATCGGCTATGCTTAGGTCGAGATCTTTAGTGATCCGCACCACACCGGTTGAGTCGGCCTGTTCGCTGTAATGCGAAATGCTGATGAAATCGATGGCAAAGGGAATGTGCATCTTGCGGGTCAAGTCGACCAGGAAGTAGATACTGCCCCGGAGCACCCCGACCAGGATTAAGTCAAGGCCGGCATAATCGGCAGAAATTTTCTTGCCCAGCTCCCCGATCTTTGCTTCGATCTGTTCCTGGGTGTACAGAATTTTTAACTGATCATCACCATAAGGTTTTTTATCGCTCAACTTTCGCCCTCTTCTCCTTCATCCTGATCGATGCTGTGCTTCTTGAGGAGGCTTTCAAATCCCCTTTTGTCGATCAGGCGCACATTGATGTCGGGGTAAAGTTCTTTCATCCGCCGGATCTTGCGGTTTTTCTTCCAGGCCTGGCGGGGCTTCTGGGTGGTAAGTTCGATAAACAGGTCCTGGTCAGGCAGGTAAAAGTCGGGAGAAAAAGCCTCCACCACGTTCCCTTCGCTGTCCCACTCCAGGAAAAAGGTCCTCGGTTCGTACTGCCAGCGGATCCGGTAAAAATCAAGCATATGGGCAAATTCTTCCTCGCTGGGATGCATGAACTGGTCTGCCTCCGAATCGGCCGGCGGGGTGAAAATCCGTTCTTCCATTTCACTGGGAGGCGGCCCGTCCTTGACTTCGCGGGGTTCAGCATGGATGCGGTAGGCGGCGATGACCAGGTCGGCGGCGTCTTCAAGCCCCATTTTTTCCGTGTTTAAAACCATGTCATAAAAGCGCAGGTTATTCCAGTTGGCATTAAAAACCTGCCTGTAGTAGCGTATTTTTTCTCGGTCCTGTTCCTTAACCAGCTTAACGGCCGTTTCATTAGCCAGGTCGTAGGCTTTCATTACCCGCCTGACCCGCTCGGTAAACTGGGCAATAATCCTGAGGTGCAGGGCCGGAGGATAATCGCGGAATAAAAGTGAACCGCCGCGACCCAGGATAACCAGGTTATTGCGGATGGCCAGATCGTAAATAAAATCGTGCATCGCTTCGATGAACTGCTGTTCCCGGCCGCTGCTGTCTGCCTCATCACTCCCCAGGTCTTCCTTCTCAGGCGCCGGAACCTCGATCCCGTGCTCGGCCAGGCCGTTGACAATGGTTTCCTTGTTAACCAGCAGAAAACCTGTTTTTTCGGAGACCAGGCGGGCGATGGTTTCACCGCCACTGCCAAACTCCTGTGAAATGGTAATAATGCCCAAATACAGACCCCCTGAACAACCTGTATATATTTACGCTATTTCAGAAATCAGCTGATGATTGCCTCTTAGGTTTGTGAATAATATACCCCTAGAATATTCGACAGGGCCGGGTTGATTCCTTCCCTGCAAAATTTCCATAACAAATGTGGTGCCTGCGTACACAAAACCTGTTGACAAACCGATCCTGCAGTTCTATAATCAATGTAGTAACAGTGACTACATTAGGGCGTGATTGTCATGAAAAAGAACTACATCGGTATCAGGGAAGCAAGAATTAATTTAAGCAAGTTAATCAGGGATGTCCGCGACGGAATGGAAATCATCATAACCGACAGGGGAACACCGGTAGCCAAGCTGGTTCCGGCCCAGGGTCAGACGCTGTCGCTGGAGGAGCGAATCAAAAACTATGAAAGCTGCGGACTGATCGAGTCGGGCTCGGAAAACAAAGATGTTGATTCCACTCCCATAGAGCTGCCGCAGGAGAACGCACAGAGCTACATCCGGGAGGACAGTAACGATGAATGAACAGCTGGCAGTAATTTACTGGGATTCATCAGCACTGCTGTCATACCTGTTTAAAGACAGCTACAGTGATATTGCGACAGAGAAAGCCAGGCAGAAAGGCGTTCATCTCGTAACCACACTGACCATAGCTGAAGTATATACTGTAATCAGCCGGGTCAAGAGGGATCGGCTGCTTCCGGATTTCATGATCGATTCGCTCTTCGACATGCTCGAATACGGGCCCTGGAGCAGGCTGAACATCGTACCCGATACCACATCGCTCCGGGAGGTGGCCAGCAAGTGGCCACTCAGGGGGGCAGGGCTATGGCACCTGGCTACGGCTAAAACCCTGCAGAAAGAATTCCCCGAGCTGATGATCATGACCTTTGACCGGGACCTGGCCCGCGCCTCGAAGGGCGAAAAGCTTAAGCTGTGTGTCACTGTTGAACGAATTTAGCGGCAGGGCGAACCTGTTTTGCACTAAAAAATCAAAACTGAAAGGGGATAGTTAAAAGATGAAAATGTGGCGTTGTGAAGTGTGCGGCTACCTGCATGAAGGGGAAGAGCCCCCTGATTTTTGCCCCAAGTGCGGCGCACCAAAGGAAAAATTTGAACTGCTTGATGAAGAAGAAGCAGAAATGATGCGCGATTCCCTGGCCACCAGGGAAAAATACCTCCAGATTTACAACCACCTGGAAGAAGTAAGCAAGCTGGCCCAGGAAGGCATTGATTTGAACCTGGATGAAGGCTGTAACGAGATCTTTGGCCAGACCAAGAAAGATATTGAGGGAATCCACAAGAAGATCGAGGAAGAACTGGCCGGACACGCCAGTGAATGCATCTGGGTTAAGGTAGCAAAAGACGGCATCATGGAATAGAATCAGAAATAATTATTTCAAGAAAGGAATGAGGTGAATATTATGGGTAAAGCGATAGGTATTGACCTTGGAACAACATTCTCTGCAGTTGCTGCAGTACAAGGCGGCAAGGCAGAAATAATCACCAACGCGGAGGGCTCAAGAACCACTCCGTCAGTAGTAGCATTTAAGAAGGATTCCGGAGAGAGGTTGATCGGGCAGGTGGCCCGCAGACAGGCCGCCCTGAACCCGGAAAGGACCCTCTTTTCAATCAAGCGTTTCATCGGGCGCAAATATGACGAAGTAGAAGCAGAACGCAAAAATGTGCCCTACGAGGTAGTTGCCGGCCCGAATAACGCTGTGCGCTTCAAAATTGACGACAAGGAATTCGCACCGGAAGAAATCTCGGCCATGGTTTTAAGGAAGCTGGTCGAGGACGCTTCCGCACACCTGGGCGAGAAGATCACCGATGCCGTAATTACGGTACCGGCTTACTTTAACGATGCCCAGCGC
The DNA here is from genome assembly GCA_003550645.1 of Syntrophomonadaceae bacterium. GTDB lineage: Bacteria > Bacillota > Dethiobacteria > DTU022 > DTU022 > B1SED10-74M. The sequence goes on from PUKV01000013.1 coordinate 3,470, forward strand.
CAGGCTACTAAAGACGCCGGCAAGATTGCCGGATTGAATGTACAACGGATTATTAACGAACCGACTGCCGCATCGATGGCCTACGGCCTGGATAAAAAGTCGAACGAAACCATCGTTGTATTCGACCTTGGTGGCGGCACTTTCGACGTTTCCGTCCTGGAAGTCGGCGAGGGTGTATTCGAAGTTAAGTCCACCCACGGTGACACCCACCTGGGCGGCGACAACTTCGACAAGGTAATCGTCGACCACCTGGCCGATGAATTCAAGAAGGATCAGGGCATTGACCTGCGCGAAGACCGGCAAGCCCTGCAGCGCCTGATCGAAGCCTCTGAAAAGGCCAAGATCGAGCTCTCTTCGACCATGGAAACCCAGATCAGCGTGCCTTTCATTACCGCTGATGCCAGCGGACCGAAGCACCTTGACACCAAGCTGACCCGGGCCAAGTTCGAAGACTTAACTCACCACCTGGTCGAACGCTGCCGGCAGCCGATCCAGGACGCCTTGAATGACGCCAAGCTGTCTGAAAAGGATATCGATGAAGTGATCCTGGTCGGAGGTTCAACCCGGATACCGGCCGTTCAAAAGCTGGTCAAAGATATGATCGGCAAGGATCCGAACCAGAGCGTCAACCCCGACGAGGTTGTCGCGGTGGGTGCCGCCATCCAGGCCGGAGTACTGGGTGGAGAAATGGACGACGTGGTCCTGCTCGACGTCACCCCGCTGTCCCTCGGTTTAGAAACCCTGGGCGGTGTGAATACCAAGATCATCGAGCGCAACACGACCATCCCGACCCGGCACAGCGAGGTCTTTTCAACTGCTGAAGACAACCAGTCGGCTGTTGATATCCACGTCCTGCAGGGCGAGCGGGAACTGGCCAAGGACAACCGTTCTCTCGGCCGGTTCAGGCTGGAAGGCATTCCGCCCGCTCCGCGCGGCATACCACAGATCGAGGTCACCTTTGACATCGATGCTAACGGTATCCTTAATGTAAGCGCCAAAGACAAGGGCACCGGCAAGGAGCAGTCAATCACGATCAGCGGTTCTACCAACCTGGAGCAGGATGATATCGAAAGAATGGTCAACGAAGCCGAAAAATACAGCGATGAAGACAAGCAAAGACGCCAGGAAATCGAAGAAAGAAACGAAGCGGACAGCATGGCCTACCAGGTGGAGCGCCAGGTGAATGAGCTTGGCGACAGTTTGCCGGCTGAAGAAAAAGGCAAGATCGAACAGCTGATCAACGACATAAGAGAGGCAATCAAAAACAATGAGCCGATCGACAAGGTCCGCAACCTGAAGAACGAATTGCAGCAGGCAGCCCACTCCCTGTCGGAGAAAGCCTACCAGCAGGCAGGCACCGGCAGCGATGAGCAGGGCGGCGCTGAGCAAGCCCAGGAGGGCGGCGGCAGCGATGATGACGTCGTTGATGCCGATTACGAAGAACAATAAACCAACAATAAACCGTTGGCCTCTAACGGTAGCAGGTCCGGATGCGGGTAAAGCTCCCGGTATCAGGGGGCTTTCCCGGCCGGGCCGATGTTTGGAGGTATGATACCATGAAGAAATACTATCAAAACCGGAACAACAACCATAATGGCGCAGATAATAACACTGCAGATATGAAATATAACCGGGAAGCATATTACGATGAACAGGAACAACAAACCCGTGAAGAAGAAGGGTTTGATGACATAGATACACGGCAAGAAGAAATCGAAAACCTGCGCAGGGAGCTGGAAGAAGAAAAACAGCGCCACCTGCGCACCCGGGCAGATTTTGATAACTATCG
>PUKV01000171.1 GCA_003550645.1 Syntrophomonadaceae bacterium
CATTATTCCAGGCTGCAGGAATTGAGCGCTTAAAAGTTAATAGATTGGAACAGCTTCCTGGTATCCTGCACCGCCCTCGAGTCATCAGGGAGGCTTAACAGTGGACGGCCATTCAGGTCATATTCAGCAACCTGGGAATCGTGCCCAATTTCCCCCATGAGCTCAAGGCCGCTTTTATTGATTTCCTCTTGCAGGGCTTGTGCTTCCCCGTCCCTGCTGCGGCTGATGACCAGGCCCATTTTGGCAACCTCCAGGTTGACTTTTTCCACTATATCCTTCACCCTGCCGGCAGAACGGATGCCCCGGGCCGTAGCATCACTGGTAACCAGGAGCAGATCGACCATGGGCAGGAGGCGGCGGCTTAAGTGCTCAAGCCCCGCTTCGTTGTCTATGATCATGTAATCGTAATTTTTACTTAAAGTTTCCAGGTATTTTTTAAGTAAATCGTTGGGATAGCAGTAACACCCGGGGCCTTCCGGATTTCCCATAACCAGGAGATCAAAGACATCTTCTTCCACCATGGCCCGGCTCAGGCGGTATTCCACAAATACATCCTTGGTCATACCGCTGGGAACAGCCTTTGGATCTTTAGTATCTTCAAGGATGGAACTGACTGTTTCTTCCACCTCTAAGCCCAGGGCCTCGTTAAGGTTGGCGTTTGCATCGGCATCAACGGTCAGGATATCCTTGCCTTTTTTTTCTTCCATAAGGTAGCGGACCAGCAGGGCGGCCAGGGGTGTTTTCCCGGTTCCTCCTTTTCCGGCTACAGCTATACGCATAGTCATAATTCATTACTCCTCTCTTCGCAGTCAGTTATTGGTTTACAATTCGGTTGCTGCCAAACTGCTAAATGGATTGCCCGACCCGGGCAGGAATTAAAGGCGGCCAGAAAGGACCGCTTCCAGCTGGGAAATAGTATTGCAGGGCCACATCTCTACCAGGGCGGACATGGATTGAACAGAGCGGTACTCAGGCCACTGTTCCCCGGGCAGGGGGTTGAGCCAGACAATTCTCCTGACCCGGTCCTTAAGCCTGCCTAACTCCTTGATGGAGTAGTCCAGGGCAATAGTCCTGGTATCGCTGACCACAATCACCGAAGTCCTCCGGTTAAGCAAATCAGGGTATTTTTCCATCAGCGACCGGAGCGATAAACCGAGGTTTGTCCCCCCGCCCCAGGTATCACTACGGCGGATAACCCGGTCCAGAAGCTGCTGGAGACCTCCCCGGTTTTTTAGATCCGGGGTGATGTTTTCCAGGTCGTCAGAAAAACTAAAACAGGAAAACTCCCTCACTGTTTCCCGCAGCCCATGCATAAACTGGATCACGAAGGTGCTGTAGTGCTGCATGGAAGCGGAAACATCGCATAACAGGACGATCTGTTCACGGCTCCTGCGCCTGGGCTTGTGCTTCAATTTAAATATTGTCCCGCCGTAACGCATATTGTCCCGCAGGGACCTGCGGAGGTCCAGCGGCCCGCTGCGGGGTCCACTGCGGCGCCTGCGTAAGATCTGGATAGCCAGCTTTTTGGACAGCCTCTGAAGGAGCTGTTCGGCTTCAGGAAGCTTGCTCGCGGTAATGGCTTGCATATCCATTTCACTGAGGGCAGCCCGGCCGCTTCCCGGGCCGGAACCGCTTCCCCCGGGAACAGCGCCTGAAGCACTCGCACTGCTGCTTCCGCCTTCTTTTTTATCCCGGTTTTGATTAGTCCGGCAGTAGCGGAGATGGCTTTTAACCACCGCTTCCAGGATGGGGCGAAACCGTTCTTCCACGTTTACCCCCGTTTCTGTTTTATGCATAAAAACCTGCAGACGCTCACGCTGCTCCGGGGACATACTGTTATACTGGGCCAGCTCCGAAGCAGACAGCTGCAAGGATTCCCCTTTGAATTGCAGCTCTTTGCTGGCCTGGTCGAGGCCGGCTTCATACTTTTTTTTGTAAACGGCCGCTTTCTTTTCTTCCCGGATGCGGGTTTCCGGCGAAGCAAAAAAATAGTCAAACAGACGGTTAAAATAACCCTGATCGCGGCGGTTTTTTATAAGGGCGGCCTGGAGAGCTGTTTTAAATTCCTCCCGGCTAGACATATCTACCTGCTGAAGAGCATTAAGGGCATCCATGGCTTCCGTGGTGCTGACAGGGACGCCTGCTTGCCTGAGCAGGTTCGTAAATGTTACCAGATTTTCTTCAAGGTGGCTATCCGGAAGCTTCTCTTTTAACGGCACCGGGCAGCTCCACCTCCATTTCCACCCTGCCTGAGCATATCCTCTATGCCTTCAGGGCCGATCTCCTCCCTAAAATATTCCTGGTCGGCTCTTGTTTTCAAAACCAAATTCAGGGTCTCACCGACCAGCTTTCCATCGAGCCGACTGCGGTTCAGGGCTACTAAAGCCCGGGCCCAATCAAGGGTCTCGGCAATGGAGGGCTTTTTACGCAGGTCGCCCTGCTGACGTAAACGGGCGACAACCCTGGCCATTTCCCAGGCCAGGCGATCAGCCACCCCGGGGACCCTGGCCTTGATGATCCGCACTTCATTCTCCACGGAAGGAAAATCAAGGTAGAGGTAGAGGCAGCGCCTTTTCAAACCGTCCGAAAGTTCACGTTCATTGTTGCTGGTTAAAACTACGACCGGGATTTGATTGGCCCTGATCGTACCCAGCTCCGGGACTGAAACCTGGAAATCGGAAAGAACCTCGAATAAAAAAGCTTCAAATTCGGGATCGCACTTGTCCACTTCATCTATTAAGAGGACCGGCCTCTCTTGCGCCTTGATTGCTTTAAGCAGAGGCCTTTCCATCAGGTACTGCTCGGAAAAGAGATTTTCTTCCGTGACCTGGTCATCTTCCAGGTTGCGGTTCATCTGGATCCGTAACAGCTGGCGCTGATAGTTCCATTCATAGAGGGCCTTGGTTTCATCCAACCCTTCATAGCACTGCAGGCGGATCAGATCAGTTTCCAGGATATCGGCCAGCACCTTACCCATTTCCGTTTTCCCCACCCCGGGTGCACCTTCAATCAGCAGGGGCTTTTCAAGCGCAAGGGTTAAATAAACGGTCAAAGCGGTGCTGTCATCACATATGTATCCGACCCGGTTAAAACCCTGTTTCAAGTCTGGCATGGTTACAGCCATAGCACATCTATCCTTTACCGGTTACTCAATACTGGCATCCAGGCTCTTAAGTTCAACTCCGCCCCGCAGGGGCGCTTAAATCATTATACTTTACTTTCTTAAACTTAGGCCCGGAACGCTACAATTAATGATACTACAATTGCCCGGGGCGGGCAAACCAGTTGCTTCCTCTACATGGAGATGGGAAGTCGACTGCTAAAAGGAGCTGTAGCCATCTAACTTGACGATTTTTATGAACATTTTGACAAAAGATTAACATCAGGTGTTTTAACCGGAACCTATTGTCAGCCTCTTTTTGGTTTTCCGCAAGGTGATATGATAAAATGAAGCCAGTAAATAAAAACAACTTTTAATACCTGGAGGTCATTATGATTACGTGTAACGGCCAATCTGAAACGGGAGAAATCCAATCAATCCTGATGAAGAGCCCGGCGAAAGCCTGGTTTGGCCAGGAATACACCAACCTGCACTGGGAGAAGCTTAATTACCCGGGTAAACCCAATTTTGAAAAAGCCCTGCAGGAATTTAACCAGCTGGCAACCATAGTGGAGAGCCATGTCCCCGAAGTTTATTACCTTCCCGAGGACGATCAGACCACCCTTGATTCAATTTACGTGCATGACCCGGTCCTGGTTACCGCAAAAGGGGCAATCCTCTGCAACATGGGCAAAAAAGAGCGAAAAAAAGAGCCGGCAGTGATTGGTGAATACCTGGAAAACCTGGGTATCTCCATTATGGGATCAATTAAACCGCCGGGCACGCTCGAGGGTGGAGATGTGGTCTGGTTCGATGACAATACTGCAGCAGTCGGTATCGGCTACCGCACCAACCGGGAGGGGGCCGCCCAGCTGCGGGAATTGACCAAAGGCCTGGTAAAAGAAATTTTTGAGGTCCCATTACCGCACTGGAACGGGCCGGGCGAATGCCTGCACCTGGCTTCCATGCTCAGCCCGGTCGACCATGACCTGGCCGTGGTATATTCGAGGATAATGGCAGTCCCATTTCGCAACCTGCTGCTGGAAAAAGGCTTTAAACTTGTCGAGGTCCCCGACGATGAATACGCAAACTTTGCCAGCAACGTCCTGGCCCTCGCCCCCCGCCTGTGCGTCATGATCGGGGGCAGCTCGCGCACCAGGAAAGCTCTCGAAAAAGAAGGGGCTGCCGTCTATGAATACCCGGGTAAAGACATTACCGTCAAAGGCGGGGGAGGTCCGACCTGCCTGACCAGGCCTCTATACCGCAAAGAAAACAAATGAAAGTCGGGGAACAAAGCGATACTGATTGAATAGTGTGACAAGCAGGGCTGTCTTTATGCAAGACAGCCCTGCCATGTTAAACCGGAAAGTTTCATTTTTTCATCAACAGCCCGGTGCCTAATCGCTAGAATTGACTTTAACTGTCGCCGTCCGGGAGAAGTTTAAAAAAGCCCCGGAAAGGTTAAAATGTACAGCTGTCTCCCGGTGACAGGATCACGCACTTGCTGTCCGTTTTTTGTTCCACTTTTTTCTTAAATTCTTCGGGATCCTGCTCTATTAACGGCCAGGTGTTGTAGTGGTAGGGAATAACCGTTTTTGCCTTAAGGAAAGAAGCGGCAATAACCGCATCCTCGATACCCATGGTAAAATTGTCCCCGATCGGCAGCAAAGCTACATCCAGTGGATCCAGTTCACCAATCAATTTCATGTCGCTGAAAAGCCCGGTATCACCGGCAAAATATACTTTTTTCCCGTAATAATCAACCACAAAACCGCAGGCATGACCTCCTTCGATACCGGCACCATGAAAAGCAAGGGTTAGCTTGACCGAACCGAAGGGATGAAAACTGCGCCCGCCCAGGTGCTGGGCATGAGCATTAAGACCGTCCCCGGCCGCTTTTTTGGCAATTTCCGAGCTGGATATTATTTTAGACCCCTGCCGGCGCGCGATATCATAGGCATCCCCCAGGTGATCCCAGTGACCATGTGAGATCAAGATATAATCGGCCTGGACTTCTTCTACCTTAACCGGGGCAAGCTGGTTTTCGCTGATGAAAGGATCAAAAACCAGGCTTTCTTTACTCTTTTCTGTAAGCAAAAAACAGGCATGACCCCAAAAAGTTAAATCGGGCATA
>PUKV01000255.1 GCA_003550645.1 Syntrophomonadaceae bacterium
CGGCTACATCTAAAGGAGCCTGCCCCGAGAGGGTATAGTAAAAGGCAGCCATGATCATGCCGTACTGCCGGAAACTCTGCTGGATTGATGGGAGCAAATTGTAGCGATCCAGGGCCTGGCCAATCCCGATAATCCCCCGTCCGGTTTCAGGCTCCTGTTCGGCTGTAACCATGAAGCTGATCTCTTCACCGTTTCTTTCAACTGTGAGGGGAAATTCTTCACCGGACCGGGCCGAGACCACGGTAACCACATCATTGAAAGTTTCCACCGGTTCATTGTCAATGCCGGTAATCCGGTCTCCCACCTGCAGTCCGACTTCTTCAGCGGGGGAATCCTCCACGATGTGGCCGATTTCAGAAGTATTGACCGGTGTACCCACGAAAAAGAAGAAAATAAGGAAAAAGACCAGCAGGGCCAGGGCCAGGTTCATAACGGAACCGGCCAAAAGAACGGCCATCCTGCTTGTGATCGGTTTCTGGGGGAAGCTGTCCGGATCCTTGGCTTCCTCGGGGTCTTCCCCCATCAGGCGGCAAAAACCGCCCAGGGGCACAGCCCGCAGGGAGTAATCGATCCCCGCCCTGCTCCAGCCAACCAGTTTTGGCCCAAAGCCCACGGCCAGTTCCAAAACCCGGATCCCGGTCAGGCGGGCGACAAAATAGTGGCCCAGCTCATGAGCCAGGATCAGCAGGCCGAATACAAATATAGCAGCAATTAAAGTTTGCATTTAACTCATCCTTCCCATCTGCAGATCGATAATCTCCGCCGCTTTCCGGCGAGACCATTGATCGGCAGCAATAACATCGTCGATGCCGGGCGTTTCAATGATTGTATGACTTTCCATAACCCCCGCGATCACTTCCGGTATAGCGGTAAACCCGATCCTGTTACCGATAAACTCCGCTACAGCTATTTCATTAGCCCCGTTAAGAACTGCGGGCATGGTGCCGCCCAGCCCTGCCGCACTGTATGCAAGGTCCAGACAAGGAAAATTATGCCGGTCGGGCGGGTAAAAGTCAAGAGTTTTTCCAAAAGGATTGAAGCATTCAACCGGGCTTGCCAGGCGCTCCGGATGAGTGATGGCCTGTTGTATAGGCAGGCGCATGTCGGGAACGCCCAGCTGGGCAACTATCGATCCATCAATAAATTCTACCATAGAATGAATAATACTTTGCCGGTGAATGATCACTTCTATCTGGTCAAGGCTAAGATCAAAAAGCCATTGTGCTTCGATAACTTCCAGGCCTTTGTTCATCATCGTGGCAGAATCTATGGTAATTTTACTGCCCATCTGCCAGTTGGGATGTTTTAAAGCCTGGCCGGGTGTCACAGCACCCAGTTCCGCTTTAGTCTTTCCAAAGAAAGGCCCTCCCGAAGCAGTCAGGTAGACCCGGCTTACTACATCCGGACCTGCACCACCCAGACACTGCCAGATGGCTGAATGCTCGCTGTCGACCGGCAGGATTTTTTCCCGGTCGAGCAGGCCCATCCGCTCTAAGATGGCGCCTCCGATCACCATTGATTCCTTGTTGGCCAGGGCCACCTTCTTACCTTCTTGCAAGGCGGCAACCAGGGGGCCAAACCCGCTGAAACCGACCTGGGCCAGCACAACCAGGTCGGCTGAAGGCCATGCTGCCACCTGGAGCTGTCCTTCATTGCCTGATAATACAGTGCAGCCCGTATCGCCAATTCTATTACCGAGGCGCCCGGCTGCCTCGACGTCGCTTAACACGGCCAGTTCAGGCTTAAAGCGCCTGACCTGCTCGGCCAGCAACTCGTCGCTGCTCCCTGCGCTCAAAGCCACCACCCGGTAACCCCTGCCAAGTGCTTCAATCACTTCCAGGGTTTGCCTTCCTATAGAACCTGTTGAACCAAGTACTGCTATCTTTTTCTCCATTATACACCCTGTCCAAAGTCCTGAAAATATAAACCGGCATTATGAAGCTGCAGCCTAAAATTTAATCTTTGCTTATATGTTTTGCACAAACTGTTGCCTTCAGGCTGCCGGATTATTATGGGATCTATTTAAAGCATTTCAATGAGCAAGAAAAAATAATAAACAAAAGGAGCGGCCAGCATAATACTGTCAAAACGGTCCAGCACTCCCCCGTGTCCCGGAATGACGGATCCGGAATCTTTAACCTCCATCTGCCGCTTCAAGGCCGATTCCATCAAATCGCCCAGCTGGGCAAACACAGCAATGCCGAGGGCAAGGATGATCGATCCCAGGGGAGATATAGTAAATAATCCCGGAAGCAAAATTGATACCGAGAAAAAGATAATGATTGTTCCACATAATCCGGCCAGTGATCCTTCCAGCGATTTTTTGGGGCTGATTTGCGGTGCAAACTTGCGCTCTCCCCATTTGCTCCCGATAAAATAAGCCAGGGTATCATGGATCCAGATTCCGGCAAAGAGGGTAAAAGTATACATTGCTCCCTCTGGCTGCAACCGCAGTATAAGCAGGTAGCCGAAAAGAATTCCGATATAGACTATTCCCCACAGTGATAATGCCGATTCGGTCAGGCTTGCTTTTTCTTCTGCCCCCATGTTGAAAAGCGCTGAAACGAACATAACAAAGATTAGCACCAGGAGCAGGGGAGTAACCAGCAGGTACTGCTCCATGTAAATTATGATCAAGTAAAAACTGGCTCCCAGATGGGCCACAACCGCCAGGAAACTAATGTTCCCGATTTTAATGATCTGGTTATATTCGTAGATGGCAAAGTTTACTAGCAGCAGCAGGAAAAGCGCAAACCAGGGGCCGCCGTAGTGAATAGCTGCAATTACTATGGGAATACCGACCAGAGCGGATAATATGCGAAGTAACAGCATCAGTAACCACCTTTAATCGCTATAGTTTGCCAAATCGCCTTTTACGCATCTGGTAATCATGTACCGCTTCCAATAAATGAACTGTAGAAAAATCAGGCCAGTAAACATTAGTGAACCATAGCTCACTGTAAGCAAGCTGCCACAGCAAAAAATTGCTGATCCTTTTTTCACCGCTGGTCCGGATTAGCAGGTCCGGGTCAGGCAGTTCGGCAGTATCTAGATAATCGGAAAAAGTTTTTTCATCAACCTGTCCTTTTATTTTTCCGGTTGCAGCATCATCCAGCAGCTTATTGACAGCCCTCATAATTTCAGACCTGGATCCGTAATTTAAGGCAAAATTTAAAATCATTCCGGTGTTATGTCTGGTCGCCTTTGAACCGTCTTCAACCGTCTTTCTTACCTTGCGGGGCAGCCTGGCTGCGTCACCAATTAACCGGACCTGGACATTTTTGCTGATCAGTTCCGGCAGCTCTGATTCAAAGTATTTCTGAGGAAGGCTCATCAGGTAATTTACTTCCCAGGTCGGTCGCTGCCAGTTTTCCGTAGAAAAAGCAAACATGGTTAAGATTCCTATACCAATGTCATTGGCGCACCTGACGGTATCGCGTACAGTCTCCACGCCCTGCCGGTGCCCTTCCTGCCTGGGTAAGCCTTTTTCCACGGCCCAGCGGCCGTTACCGTCCATGATGATAGCTACATGGCGGGGAACTTTACCGGTGTCAATATTTTGCCTGAGCACTTCTTCTCTCCGGGAATTGTTCAAATCCAAACTCCACCGTCCAAAAACAGCGGCTCCCCCTTTCCTGATCAAGAGAGATCCGCCTCTGGTTTGACTTCAATGCTATATTGATCAAATTACTTACGCGAAGCGGTTCTTAATCAGGCCCGGCTCAACAAAATTTCCTGAACCGCTGCCTGTTAAACTTCCATCATTTCTTGTTCTTTAGCTTCCAGGAGTTTATCTATTTCTTCAATTTTTTGATCGGTCAACTCCTGGATGCTGTCCTGGGAACGCCTGCTTTCGTCTTCCGATATCTCGCTTTCTTTCTCCAGCTTCTTAATTCCGTCATTGGCATCACGGCGGATATTGCGCACCGAGACCCTTCCTTCTTCAGCCTTCTTCCGGACATACTTCACCAGTTCTTTGCGGCGTTCTTCGGTCAATTCCGGAATGGTCAGCCTGATCACGTTGCCGTCGTTGCTTGGAGTCAGGCCCAGATCGGATTTCATAATCGCCTTTTCAATTTCTGGCATCGACTGTTTATCCCAGGGCTGAACAACCAGTAAACGCGGCTCCGGAGCACTTACACCGGCCAGCTGGTTAAGGGGTGTGGATACACCGTAGTAATCCACCTCAATCCGGTCCAACAAAGAAGGTGAAGCCCTTCCCGCCCTTAATGTCGACAGTTCACGATGAAAAGCGGCAATTGCCTTATCCATTTTCTCTTCGGCATCAGCATAAATATCCTCTGTCATCAATTAACCACCCCTAATTAAGGTTCCTATTTTTTCTCCCATAATCGCTTTTTTTATGTTGCCAAAGTTAAGCCCGAAAACTATAAGCTTGATCTTGTTGTCCATACAAAGAGAAGCAGCAGTGGAATCCATGACGCCCAGGTGTTGATTTATAACTTCGATATAATTAAGTTCCGCAAACCGGTGGGCATCAGGATTCAGGAGAGGATCGGCATCATATACTGCATCAACCTTCCCCTTGGCCAGCAGGATCACTTCCGCTTCAATCTCAGCCGCCCGCAAAGCTGCCGTCGTATCAGTGGAAAAATAAGGATTCCCTGTTCCTCCGGCGAAGATGACAATCCGCCCTTTTTCCAGGTGCCGCAGGGCCCGCCGCCTGATATAAGGTTCGGCTACCTGCTGCATTTCCACTGCTGTCTGAACCCTGGTAACGACATCATGCCTCTCCAGCGCATCCTGGAGGGCAAGTGCATTGATAACTGTCGCCAGCATGCCCATATAATCAGCTGTGGCCCGGTCCATGCCCTCCGCACTGGCCCGGGTACCTCGCCAGATGTTACCGCCGCCGACAACTACGGCAACCTCAACATTGTATGCGTTAACTTCCTTTAGCTGCAGGGCAATGCTTTCCAAAACTTTTTGATCTATACCGAATTCGTTTTCGCCGGCCAGGGCCTCTCCACTTAGCTTTAGAACTACCCGGTTGTATGCAGGTTTCGACACCAGTGCACCTCCCGCAGCTTTAATATTCGACATATTACCATTTAACCCTTCAACCTCCATTATTTTTATGCCGCCAGGCGAATATTTAATCCGGAAACACCTTAAAAAAAAGAACA
>PUKV01000068.1 GCA_003550645.1 Syntrophomonadaceae bacterium
AGGCTGACAATTTACTGTGGGAAGAAGAATACCGGGATCGTTTAAAGCGGGAATTTGAACAGTTTCGGACAGAATATACTGCCCTCTACCTGGCTGAACATGATCAGGCCGTTGGCCCTAAACGCATTAAGCCATACCGGGAGTTAATCAGCTCAAATGCTTACCGGATGCTCGAACTGATGGGCCGTATTAATACCCTGATGCCGGATAATGACCTGGTGGATATAAACAGGGCCCTGGCCCCGATCCTGGAAAAGGAATGCCAGATGGCCGATGAACCCCGCCTGGTCAAGCATGCTGCCTGCTCCTGTGGCTTTACTTTGGCCGATTATTACAGCCTGCCTGAACGTAAAGAACTAGAGGGAAAAATAATAGAAGCAATCAAAGCCTACCTGGAAGCACTGCAGTCAGAAGAGAATTACCGGAAAATAATTGAACACGCCGAGCACCTTGAACTGGTCGGCCGCCGTTCGGAAGCAGAACCCCTGCGCAGGCTGCTGCAGGTAGAAAGTACCCTGCCTCCCGATCAATTAATCAACCGGCTTGAAAGCCTGGTTAACAGTAAAACAGTTGATACCATTAACCGTGTTTTAACCGGGGATGCCATCATTGCCGAACGTTCTGCTGAAAAATTGGTGGAACTTATAGAAGGCAGGGTTTTTAACCAGGCTCAGCTGAAGCAGCTTTTCGAGGATTGGCTTAACGGTGATGAAGCAAGCCCACCTGCTTATATCAGGATTACGTCGAGAGAGGGCAGCAGGTTTCAAACGGATAGCAGCAGTGATGCCGCCCTAAAAGAAGAAAAAGGCATGCAAGCACAGGATTTCCTAAAAGCAAAGCTTCCCTATCTTTTACCATATACATCAAAAATTAAGCTGGAAAAACTTTTTGCCCTGGGGCTTTTATGTGGATGGCTCAGCTACTACAGGCTGGATAATAATGAAAAGATTGAAATCAGGAAACTGGTCAATGATGAAGAAAGCGGCGGCGCCTTTGAAGAGATGCTGTCCAACCTGGAGAAACTGGGGGAAACATTGATCGAACAAAGGCATGAACTGCGGCATGTTTTTCTGCAGGCTGCAGCAGAAAAAGCGGTAGCAATGATTCCGGCAGAAGAGCTAATAGAAATCTACATAAATGAAAGCAGTTCTGCAAAATATAGCTTTGAAACCCTGCTGGAGTTCTTTACTGATGAACCTTTTTTCCCTGCTCTGAGTAAAGAAGCGGCAGAACGTATGGCCAGGCAGATTTCAGCCGAAGAGAGCACGTCTCAGTTGAATATTATTAGCGGAATGCTGCAGGAAGCCATCAGAAGAGGAAGTAGAGATATTACAGGTCTTAATGAAACCCACAAAAAGGAAAAGGAGTCCTTGCTCCGGGTGCTGCAGCAGGCCGCTAGTTGTAGTTTAATCCTGCAGGAAATAGAAACTCTTCCTGCCAGCCCGCCCGATAGTGATAAAAGATGGGAACGGTTTTATCGCTTCCTGTCACCTTTTGAGCTTTCCCTGGCCAGGGTTGCAGAAGCCCCGTTCCGCAGCCTGGTCCCTGAAGTTACAATAAAAAGATGGCACCGCCGTTATGCCTCAATTCTTGAAACCCTGCTCGCTTCTTTCTCTTCATACCTGCAGGAAGGGGCTTCATCAAGAAGGCAAACCCTGCGCAACCTGTTACTGAAGCTGCCTGAATGGACAGCCAAGGAAAACACTGCAGCCGGACTGTTCCTGGTAATTATCGATGGCGCCAGGCTTGATATCTGGTCTGCCCTGCTCAAGCAGGCCCTGGAAACTTACAGTTTTGAAACTTTGCGAGAAGGGCTGTTATGGGCGGAGCAGCCAACAGTAACCGAAACCCAGCTGCAGACTCTTAAGGACGAAGGCCTGCTGGGTCATATGCTGAACATGGATGAAAACCTGCTTGCTGAACTGATCGCCGACCCCGGCGAATTTCTTTCAGCTGTCAACAATCATTCATTAGCTGAACAAAAGCGCATGCCGTTAAGGGCTATTAAGTACAGCTTTGTCGATGATAAAATACACAGCTCCCGGGATACATTGCCTGTGCTTTTGGAAGAACTGCTGATGGCCGGCAAGAAACAGCTGCATCCTTTGCTGAATTATATTCCCACCGGGGCCGTCGTGCTCCTGGCTGCCGACCATGGTTTTAAAACCAACCTTTATTACAACAAGTCAGATAAAAGCGATCTGCGCTACTTGCACGGCGAAGATACTTTCTTCGAAACCCTGGCTCCCTGGGCCCTGATCCGCAAACGGTGAACCTTTTAATATATTACAAACCGATATTTCTATAGCCAGCATTTTTTCACAGGCAGGATTCTTCATATATATAGAAGCACCTTCCAGAAAAGCGGACGCAACCTGCCTTTTATCGTCGTGTCACGAAATAATGGCCATAATTATGGGGGAGAAATAATCTCCCGCGGTTATTTGGTTTTAGAAGAGTTCCTCCCACCATTCTGGAAAGGCGTCTTCTCCGGGCGCCTGGTTAAGCAGGGTAAACGGTTCAAAGACTTCAGCTTCGCCGATTACGCTCATATCTTCATGCAGGTATGCCCCGGACCAGGGGCTGCTGATGTCAATGTAGCGCTTTAGTACGCCATCGTATGTGCGGGCGAACTGGTATATATCAAAGAAGTTACCGACGTAAAAATCGCCGGCATCAGTGCCTATTATATCCCGAAAATTTTCATGAGGGTCAATTACCGGTTCGTCTTCTGCATCGACAAACCACCAGTGCTGGGGGGCTTTTGGAGGAATTACGCCAAGCGCTTGTTCACCGTGATGCTGGGCGAAAGGACCATAAGCTGCTTCGAAGTTTTGTTCCAGGCCGGCATTGAAAAAGGGTTCTGCTTCAACGTAAGCAGCCCAAACCTGGTCCGTTAAGGCATCAAAATAATCCGGATCAAATCTTAAACCATTTACATCAATAGTTTCACCGGGAGCGGCCCTGGCGCCGTAAAGCCATTCAACCGGGACGGTCATCCCTTCATGATCGTCCCCTTCAGCACCATAAACGTGTTTTGCCGGAGCGCAGAGCTCGATAACACTGGTGACGGCCAGGTTTTGAAAGGCCTCCTCTGCAGTGATCCAGTCCTGATAATCTCTCACCTCTATGTAACCTTTTTTCAGCTCAATTTCTGATTTTTTGGTCATTTCACCTTCTCCCTCGATCAACTGTTTCATTACAGCACCGGTGTTGCATTCATGGCCGACTTGCCTGTTATAATCAATAATGCCGTCCATGCGGTATTCCGGTCCGTGAATCAACCCGTAAGCGAAAACCGGTGCGGCAATAACCAGAACAAAAAATGCAGATAGTATTAGTAGCAATACCTTTTTCATCTTTCAATCACTCCATTTCCATAATATTAAACTTCTTTTTTATTCAGGAAAGCTGTAATTGACCCGGTCCCCGTCTTCCAGGTTTAAGCTTTCGGGGTCAAGTATAACCAGGTCGCCCTCTTCCAGGCCCTCTTCTATTGTCACCCGCCGCCGGGTTTCCAGGCCGGTGCTTACTTCCTGGACCCGGGCCCGGTTATCTTCCACCACCATGAGGGCATCTTCCCCCTGGTGGGTAAACAGGGCAATTTGCGGTACCCACAGCACGTCTTCCTGCCGCTCTGTTATAAACTCAACATCTACCCGGAAATCGAGCCCCAGCTGCAGGTCACCCGGAAAGTCCGGCGAAACAGTAACCTTAACCCGTTCTTCTTCCAGGCCCAGAGGTGAGATATCCTCTTCAGCATAAGGGTAAATCTCCTTTACTTCCCCGGCAAACTCCAGGTCTTCTTCCCGGCGTTCGAACGACAGCTTGACCGGCATACCCTCATATACTTCAAAAATATCCCTGGTCAGGACCCGGGTCTCCACCAGGTACCTGGTTTCCTGGTCTTCTTTTTGATACAGGTGCATAAGGGGGGTTTCGGGACCGGCCATTTTGTCTTCTTCAGCATTAAGGCGCTTAACTACTCCTGATATGGGCGCATAAATATGGGAATCATCTTTTCGCTCCCTTAGCTGCCGGGCTTGCGAGCTAAGGGCATCGCGCTCCGACTGCAAAACTTCCTTCTGGGTTTCTAAATCTTTCCTCATCTCTTTTACATCCTGTGCCTGAAGATAAGCTACTTGTTTGATCCTTAAGTAGTCACGGTGGGCTTTCTCGATGTCATCTTCCACCTTATCTATTTCTGCAGCCACCCCTCGCAGGCGGGCTTCAATTTCCCGCAGGCTGTAGTTTAGTTCTTTCTCATCCAGTACTACCAGCAGATCGCCTTTGCTTACCCGGTCGCCTTCTTTTACCGTAACTTCCTTGATCGGAGCCCTGTAAGGGGAATAAACACCCCGCTCGTCTTCAGAAACCAGCTTCCCGTCCTCGGTAAAACTGATAAATACCTCTCCCCGACTGGCCTGGTGCACCTCAACTTCCTTTGCCTGCAGGGCCTGAAAGCTTACCGCGCCGGCAACT
The DNA here is from genome assembly GCA_003550645.1 of Syntrophomonadaceae bacterium. Classification (GTDB taxonomy): domain Bacteria; phylum Bacillota; class Dethiobacteria; order DTU022; family DTU022; genus B1SED10-74M. The sequence continues at coordinate 4,483 of PUKV01000068.1, forward strand.
GCCAGCACCACCAGCACCGCCAGGACAATTATCCATTTTTTTTGCATATATTCTAACCTCCCCGTCAGCAAAGCCCGTTACTTGCTTTTGCTTCACGGCCGTTTGCTTTCTTCTCTATCAATCATCCAGGGTGTAGTTGACCCGGTCCCCCTCATTCAAATCTTCAGCCTTGGGATCGAGGATAACCAAATCACCTTCTTCCAGACCCTCTTCTATAACCACTCGCCGGCGGGTCTCAAGGCCGGTGCTTACCTCCCGGACAATAGCCCGGTTATCTTCCACCACCATCAGGGCATCTTCTCCCCGGTAAGTAAAAAGGGCGGTTAAAGGAACCCACAGTACGTCTTCCTGCCGGTTCGTTATAAACTCCACATCTACCTTGTAATCGAGCCCCAGCTGCAGATCACCTGGAAAGTAGGGCAAAACAGTAACTGTAACCCGCTCTTCTTCCAGGCCAAGAGGCGAAATTGCCTCTTCAGCATAGGGGTAAATCTCCTTCACTTCCCCGGCAAACTCCAGGTCTTGCTCCCGTAGTTCAAAGGAAAGCTTAACCTGCATACCCTGGTATACTTCTAAAACATCCCTGG
>PUKV01000185.1 GCA_003550645.1 Syntrophomonadaceae bacterium
CCGTATTCGCGTTCAAGCCTTTCCTTGACTATATCCATATGCAACAGTCCAAGGAACCCGCAGCGAAAACCAAGGCCCAGGGCTGTTGATGTTTCCGCTTCGTAAGCCAGGGCTGAATCGTTGAGGGTGAGCCGCTCGATTGCTTCTCTCAGGGTCACAAAATCACCGTTGTCCTGGGGAAATAAGCCGCAAAAAACCATGGGCTTAACCGGCCGGTAGCCGGGCAGGGGGTTGGTTGCGGGATTGTCGGCCCTGGTTATCGTGTCGCCTACAGCGGCGTCTCCAACATTTCTGATCGAAGCAATCAAGTAGCCAACTTCACCGGAAGCAAGGCTGCTAACAGCCTCCATGGCCGGACGAAAAACACCGATCTCTGATACCTCGAACTCCTTGCCGGTGTTCATGAACCTGATCCGATCCCCTTTTTTTATATGCCCTTCCATTACCCTGATGTAGGCGATTACCCCTCTATACTTGTCGTAAGTGGAATCGAAAACCAGGGCTTTTAAGGGGCTGTCCGGGTCGGAAGTAGGCGGTGGAGGAACGTTTTTGATGATAGTTTCCAGGACACTATCAATGCCTGTTCCTTTTTTGGCTGATACGGGTAAGGCCTCCAGGGCTTCTTCACCAATTAGATCAACCAGTTCCAGCTTAACTCTTTCCGGGTCGGCGCTTTCCAGGTCAATTTTATTTATGACCGGAATAATAGCCAGGTTTTGTTCCAGGGCCAGGTAGGTGTTGGCCAGGGTTTGGGCTTCTATACCCTGGGCGGCATCAACTACCAGGATGACGCCTTCACAGGCTGCCAGGCTTCTTGATACTTCGTATGTAAAATCAACATGGCCTGGGGTGTCAATCAAATTTAAGACATACTCTTCACCATTTTTGCCTTGAAAAGAGAGGCGGACCGCCTGCAGCTTAATGGTTATACCTCTTTCTCGTTCCAGGTCCATTTGATCAAGGACCTGTTCTTTCATTTCCCGGGCGGTCAGGGTGCTGGTAGCTTCCAGGAGCCGGTCGGCCAGGGTTGATTTGCCGTGATCTATATGAGCAATTATACAGAAATTCCTGATATTATCTGGTTTCAAAAGGCAAACCTCCGTATATCTCTATGATTTCCTGTTGGATTATACCATATTCTCATTTTTCCGGGGAATACTAACTATTGGCAGTTTTCATTTGATGATGTATGATTAATTTGAGGTAATTACCAGGCCTGTTTAATAAAGGTGCACTTGATTTTCGCTCCAGTATTTTTATGCAGGTTGAGCAGTACTAGGCGACATGGGTTGAGAAAACATATCTTTATTAAAAAAATATCAGCAGGAATTCAGTGTGTGGTTACTATGATGAGAATGGGCTTGTTTTCCTGCTGATTTTTATTGAGATAAGTTTGCCAAAATATGTGAACTGCTGGATCAGTTTGATCAAGTATTCAGAATGATATAGGAGGTTAATACCACTGAGCGGAAAGAAGATTGATGAAATTGTCAGTTGTTTTCAGTGTTCTGGTATTGTCTTCTGCTACGGGACTAAGAAACCTGAACTGAAACGAGAAGAAGCAAGAAGATATGCTTTCAGGTGTAGATTGTTGCATAAAGGACACCCGGTGGAAACAGTCTCTGTTTACGGATTTGAGCGTGGCCTCAGCAGAAAAAATGCTGAGCAACTGGTTTTGGACGGTTGTGCCAGGTGGTGTAGTTATAAGACAATTGAGCTAATTGGTGATCCGTCACCTGGTGTTCATAAGCGCATTAAAAAAAAGCCAGAGCAAGATAGCATTAAGAGCTTCATGCAAAGCCCAAAAAGCCCCAAATATAGGGGCAATTAAACCTTAAACTATTAAAGATAGGCTTTAAACCTCCGGTTGTTAACCCCTGAGGCTTTCTACAGCTTTTTGGGCCCATTTTGAATCTTTAAAAACTGCCCTGCCTACCCCGATCAGGTCGGCTTTGCCCTGGGCGATCAGTTTTTCTGCAGCCTGCGCTTCGGTTATGCCCCCGGTTAAAATCACCGGAACCGAAACTTCTTTTTTTATAGCTTCTGTAAGAGGAGCGAAAAAACCCTGGCCGGTTAGGCCGGGAATAGAATAACCGGACAAGCCTCCAGATATATCTAGTATATCTACTCCAGCTTTTTCAAGTTCATGGGCGGCCGGTATGCTTTCTTCAATGGTAACCCCGCCTTCCATATAATCGGATGCTCCCAACCTTAATAGCAGGGGATAGTCTTCACCTACAGTTTCCCGAACGGCCTCGATTACAGCCAGGTGAAGATTGATCCGGTTTACCAGGCTGCCTCCATAGTGATCGTCGCGTTTATTGGTCAAAGGGGAATAGAACTGGTTGAGCAGGAAACCGTGGGCGGCATGGATCTCTATCCCGTCAAAACCGGCTTCCTTAACCCTGCGGGCAGCACTGCCGAAAGCTTCGATGATTTGATTAATTTCTGCTTCGCTTAGTTCACGAGGCATGGTTTTTCGTTTTGGGTGCATTACGGCTGATGGGGCAACAGGGGTAGTCCCGGTAACTTCTTCAGTAGTATTGCTGCCGGCGTGATTAATTTGCATTACCGCCTTGGAGCCGTTGGCATGGATGGTTTCGGCCAGCTGTTTTAAGCCGTTGATATTTTTATCGCTGGCGGTTGAAAGCTGCCGGGGACTGGCCTTTCCTTCGGGGGCGACATAGCTATGTTCTACGATAACCAGCCCGATATAGCCGCCTTGAATTTTTTCGTTGTAATAAGCCAGTAATTCCTGGCTTACTTCTCCGCTGCCTTCTGTTTTTTCAGTTGCCATTGGCGGCATAACCAGGCGGTTGTGCAGGGGTAAAGGGCCTTCTGAAAGCGGTTCCAGCAAATATGACATCGTTTTTCACATCTCCTTTTCACTCAATTTTTGCTTAAACTCATGATAGCAGGAAATAGCTGAGGATTCTACGTAATCAATTACCAGGCCGCCTGGAATGTGCTCAATACAACATGAAAACGAAAGGAACGACAGATTTAATAGCCAAAAGCCGGCATAAGTGGAGGATTGAAACCCGGAACGGATCCTTATTGTATTTAATAGCCAGGGCGGTCATGATCGTAAATCCTCCGGGAGCTGCTGCTAAAAAACTGGTTGTAAAATCCCAACCTACCAGTTTATGAATCAGGTAAGCGACCAGGAAGGAGCTCAAAAAGACCAGGGTTGTGGATATTATAATGGGAACGATGATACCATCGGTTAAAAATGTTTCCAGCGCTTCAGGAGCCAAATTGTCTGCCACCATTAACCCTACTCCGACCAGCATAAATCCAAACACCCTTGGAGAAGGGGTTATTACAGGTACTCCCAGCAGGTTAGCGAGTGCGACGAAAAACATGGAACCAACCATGCCGCCTGCCGGAACCCCCAGGTTAATAAACAGCAGTCCACCGGTTGCAGCTATTGCCAGGGATAGCAGGCTTAGAAGCACAGATCTTAAAAAGGCATGAACATTAAAGATTGCTATTTTACCCTTTATTCTGTCCAGGGGATTGATCGTACTGCTGCTTTTAATGCTCTCCCTTTTGCTTATGGAGGGAGCATCATTGTTTTCCGCATCATTTTTTACGACAAGCTTAACCAGGAATGGAAATGTAAAGATCGTAGCCAGCATACGCACCAGTTTGATGGTGATCATAGCCGGTATGTCGGCGTTGGTATCAAGGCCGATTACTGTCATTTCAGGCAGCCCCCCGACGCTCGAGGATAGGATAGCTGTGACCGGATCAAGGTAAGTGATTTGGGATATAAAATAGCCCATTCCGAAAACCAGGCTTAAGGCCCAAATAACAATCATCAAGGCCGGCGGGATCATGGCTTTGAGCTGGTTAACGGTGTCGCGGGTTACTTTTGAACCGACAAAAAGACCAAGAAATACCTGTACTGCAGGCGAAAAAAACTCCGGAGCATCTGGCAGCGGGTATCCGGTAATCCTGAGGGTGCCTACAACGGCAATGGCCCCCAGAAGTGCCGGTGCAGGAACCCGGAGGGGAGTTAAAAGGGCCCACCCTAGCGAGCCCAAAAAAAATAGAATTAAAAGGTCTGTAACTGTATCGAGCAATGCTTCATCTCCTGGTTGATCATTAATTAGATGATTTGCTTTGTATTATCTTTCTATTTTAAGTTCAATATAACCTGCTTTTTGAAGTGTTTTCCTGAAGGGTTGTCCGATACGTATAATGAACTTGCCGCCGTATTTCCTCATCAATCATTGGACACATCATTATTTTGAAATTAAATTTACTGCTCAGCCGTGCTTTATTCTGGACAGGTGACATTGCGCTGGAGCGGTTGCAATGGCCGATAAAACAAAGGTTTTAGCTGGTAGGCCTGCATGGATGCAGACCGTCGAGGCCAGAAAAAGAGATGGCGAATGTCCGGCGCGACCAAAGCGAAAGCCAGCAGTTGGGTCGCTGCTATTTCCCGCGATAAGCCTTTACCAATTCAAAAATTATGCACGACTGAGACATAATTAATTATGGCAAAGAACTTATCAGCACTAGAAATTGTAACATTAATTAACAGTTGTAATTATTACTACTTGACAGGGATGGTTTGTTTGTTTAAAATAAGCATATTAAATCTATTATGATAATAGGGAATAAAGGCTTAGATCTTAGCACCCATCATTGTTACTATAAAATCTTATACCAGGTTTAAGGGGGAGTGTGAATTGTTTAAAAGGTTTATTTTATTTGTAGTCATGGCCATCGCTTTGGTCGTTATTGTTGGCTGTGAGGCTGATCCTGATGAGGATGTTGTTGAAGAGCCGGTTGATGAAGAAGTTGAAGAACCGGATGAAGATCCAGGCAACCTGATGGGTCGTGTCGAGGATCCTTTGAACATGGATGGTTCCAGTGAAGGTTATCCCGCGGAGCCAATTGAAGCAGCAGGTGCAAGTATATACCTGGCTTATGATGAAGAGTTTATGTACGTTTTAATGGAAGCGGAAGCTGAAGGATGGCTTTCTGTTGGTATTAACCAGAGCGGTGGAGGCATGAACGGGGCTAATATGATCCTGGGCTATCTTA
>PUKV01000231.1 GCA_003550645.1 Syntrophomonadaceae bacterium
TCCAATGGAAACATTATTGCCAGCGAGGTTGACGGAGTAGTATCAGCCCGCAGCAGCAACGGCGACCTGGTGGTCAGCGCCATCGAAGGCCTGGCTGTTTTGAGGACTTCCAATGGCAATATCGAGGCCGAATTGCAGGATCTGGCCGAAGACCTGGAAATCAGGACCAGCAACGGAACGATCAAACTTTCTATCAACCCGGAACTGGCCCTTGACCTGGAAGCAAATACATCAAACGGGGAAATCAGTTTTGGCAACCTCGGCCTGGAAACGACCCTGCTGGAACAGACAGCCCTGGCCGGGAGCATGAACGGGGGCGGACATATGCTTAACATTACAACTTCGAACGGCTCAATTGAACTGGGCCAGCTGCAGTAACTCAGCTGGTTGGCGGAGGTATCGACGATTTGCCCTTTGAGCAAACTGCTGTATTTATTACCCTGGCCCTGGCCCTGGGCCTGTTTATCTGGGGCAGGTGGCGTTATGATTTGGTGGCTGTGCTGGCCCTGCTCTTTCTTGCCATGGTCGGGATCATACCCGGTGATGAAGCGTTTTACGGGTTCGGACACCCGGCAGTTATTACTGTAGCCGCCGTCTTAATCCTCAGCCGGGCCTTGATGAATTCAGGCCTGGTTGATTTTATGACCCGGTTTATGAACCGGGTCAGCAGCCGTCCCGAACTGCAGTTTGGGATGCTGGTGGCGGCGGTGACCGTTTGCTCGGCTTTCATGAACAATATCGGAGCCCTGGCCCTGTTCATGCCGGTCGCCATCCGCATGGCCCGCAAAAATAACAGCTCTCCGTCAATACTGCTCATGCCTCTGGCTTTCGGGTCGCTTCTGGGCGGCTTGATGACCCAGATCGGCACCCCGCCGAACATCATTATCTCCCTGTTCCGGGAGGATTCAGCTTCTGGTGGGCAATTTGGGATGTTTGATTTTACCCCGGTGGGTGCAGGAGCGGCCCTGGCCGGGGTTGTTTTTATTCTTTTCATCGGCTGGCGCCTCATACCGGGCCGGAAGGGGCAGACTGCGCCGGAAGACCTGTTTGAAATAGATAACTACCTTACCGAAGTCTATGTTCCCGAAGGCTCCAGGTATGCCGGCAAAAGGCTTTTAGACCTGGGGCATGCTACAGAGGGAGATATAATCGTGGTGGGCCTGGTGCGTAATAAAACAAAACTGCCCTTCCTGTCACCGTACCGGATTTTTGAAGAAGGGGACCACATCATTATTAAAGCCAATGCCGAAGACCTGAAGGAATTCCTGGATGTAACCGGGCTGAAGCTGACCGCTTCCCGTAAGCTCAGCGCCGAGGATTTACGCTCCGACGATATAAATGTTGCTGAAGCAGTAGTTACAACGAACTCCGCCCTGGAAGGTCAAACGGTGCGCTCGTTGAACCTGCGCTCCATTTACGGCATTAACCTCCTGGGCATATCCAGGGAAGGAGCCAGGCTCCAGTCCCGCCCCGACCGGGTCCGGTTCCGGGCCGGCGACGTCCTGCTCCTGCAGGGCAGATCGGAAGCGTTGAAAGAAGTCATGTCTACCCTGGGCTGCCTGCCGCTGGTAGAAAGAGGTCTCAACCTGGGCCGGCCGCCCCGCCTGCTTTTATGCCTGTCCATATTTTTGGGTGCCCTGACCCTTACTGCTTTGGGGATCCTGCCCATCCAGGTTGCCTTTGCCGCAGCAGCGGCGGCCATGATCCTGCTGGGGTTCGTGGCCTTAAGAGAGCTTTATGAGAGTATTGACTGGCCGGTAATAGTTTTGCTGGGGGCGATGATCCCGGTCAGCAAAGCCCTGGAAACCACGGGCGGGGCCCAGGCAATCGGTAATGTCATATACTACTATGCCGGCGGAGTTGCCCCCTGGGCTACCCTGGGATTGATCCTGACCCTGACCATGCTGTTATCCAACGTGGTTAATAATGCCGCTGCCGCCCTCCTGATGGCTCCGGTTGCCCTCAGCGTCGCTGCGGGAATTGGAGCCTCTGCAGATCCCTTCCTGATGAGCGTGGCGGTGGGGGCCTCATGCGCTTTTTTGACCCCCATCGGGCACCAGTCCAACACCCTGGTCATGGGACCGGGAGGCTACCACTTTGGGGATTACTGGCGCATGGGACTGCCGCTTTCCCTGCTTTTGCTTATTGTTGCCGTGCCCCTGATTTTGCTGGTCTGGCCGCCCGGCCTGTAGAGGCCCGGATGCCTGGATTGAAATATTTAACCCCAGGCCTGTTTAGTGATATAATTAATGCTCACTGCCTGAATTGAGGAATAATAGGAATAAATAGATAGGAAAGAAGATCTATAAAGGCCTTTGAGGCCCGGATTACTGGGTATAGGAGCTGCCATCGTCAATGACTGTAGATATTATACAGATAGCAATTATCCTTGCTGCGGTAATTGTTTTATTTTCAACCGGCTGGGTTCGGATGGACATTGTTCCCCTGCTAATTCCCTTTGCCCTTGTAGTTACGGGGCTTGTTACCGCAGAAGAAGTTTTTCTCGGTTTCAGCAGCACTGCGGTAATTACGGTGGCTTCCCTGTTTGTGATCACCACCGGGCTGGTCCGCAGCGGAGTGGTCAACCGGGTAGCCGACAGCCTCAACCGGCTTACGGGTAAAAGCGACCTGCGCCTGATGCTGGCCGGCACAGCCTTGCCAGGGGTGGTGGCCGGTTTTATCATTGTTACGGCAACAGTGCTATTTTTCATCCCCACCTTGATGAGGATGGCTTTCCTGGGCGGCGTTTCCCGTTCACGCCTGCTGCTCCCGCTGGTTTCATCCTGCCTGCTCGGGGCCAACCTGACCCTGATCGGGGCTTCCCACAACCTTGTCGTCAACAGCCTTCTTGAAGAATCCCTGGGTTTCGGTTTCAGTATTTTTGAATTTATGCCCCTTGGGGCGATCCTGCTCCTGGTGGGGGTGCTTTACAGCGTTTTCCTGGGCTGGCGGCTGCTGCCGGCAGAAGACCCCGGTAATAACGGGCCCGACCTGGAACGGCCTGATCTGATAGAAACTTACGGCCTGGTGGATCGACTCTGGGAAGTTTGGGTCCAGGACCGCTCGCCGGCAGTAGGAAAAACAATCCGGGAACTGGGCCTGGGGGAAAGATTTGGTTTATGCGTGGTGGCCGTGGTCCGTTCTGATCACCAGCTTCCGGTGGAGCAAACAGAAATGCGGATTGAAGCCGGCGATATCCTGCTGGTGCTTGGCAAGGAAGGCCGGGTATCAGAGCTGGCCGACAAGGAAGGGCTCTTTCTGGCCGGCCACCCACGGGAACACAAAAGGCTGCCCCTCAGCACCGCCGAAATGGTGGAAGTTGTAGTTCCGCCGCGTTCGCCGGTTATCGGCAAAACGTTAACCGAAATAAACTTCCGGGAAAATACCGGGTTGAGCGGAATTGCCCTCTGGCGTGAAGGTGCTCCCTACCGGACCGATGTAGGCCACATCACCCTGCAGGAAGGAGACGGTTTGCTTTTATTCGGGGACCGGACCAAGACCAGGAGTTTTAAGCCTGGAAAAAGTTTCCGCTGGCTGCATGCTCCGCGCCGGGAAGAAGCGCCTCCTGAACTGCGCCGTTACGGCCCTTATGCCGTGCTGATCCTGCTGCTGGTTATCCTCAGCGCGGCCTTGAACTGGTTGCCGGTGGCGGTTGCCGCCGTTACAGGTGCTGCCTGCATGGTCCTGATCGGCCTCCTCAAACCGCGCGAGATCTATGAAAGTATTGAATGGCAGGCAATTATCCTGATCGGCTGCCTCTATCCTCTCGGGTTGGCCCTTCAAAACAGCGGGGCTTCTTCCTTATTGGCGGACGTCCTGCTATCTGCCAGTAATTACGAACCCCTGCCGGTGCTGGCCTTTATAGCGCTGGCGAGCATCCTGCTTACCCATCCCATGCACAACGTAGCGGCCGCTGTTATAATGACTCCGGTAGCTCTCAGTGCAGCCCAGGCCCTGGGTTCAAATCCGAAAACATTTGTCATGGCCGTGATAGTCGGAGCCTCTGCCGCTTTCATGATGCCGATGGGCCATCCCATGACTTTGCTCGTCCAGAAACCGGGCCGCTACCGGTCAGTCGATTATTTAAAATACGGAGCTGGTTTAAGCCTGCTGGTTTTCCTGGTGATTATCCTGGCTGTCCCCCTGATCTGGCCCTTTTAAACATTAAAGTATCGTTTTCCCCGGTTCTTGTTCTTGCCGGGCTGACCAATTGTATTAGCTCGTTATAGCAACAATTTTGGCTTGCATGCAGGTTATAGGGGGATAGTGTCGAAAAGAATGTATTCATGTGGTTTAAGTATTAGCATCAAACTGTGTTAAGCGGCACTGCAAAGAAAACCTTCAGGGCAGTCCAGCAAGGGAGATGAATTACGGTGAAAAAAAACAGCATGTTTATATTAATTGCTGCTTTCCTGGCAGCGCTGTTTTTATCTGCCGCGGCCGGTTGTGCTCCCGACCCGGGACCGGTGGAAGATCCAGATGAAGATCCTGCCAAGGAGAATGAAACAGAAATTCCGGAACCGGTTAACGACGAAGTCGAAGTTGAAGATCCGGAACCGGCGGCAAACTATTTCTGGCCCTGGATCAGCCACGGCCAGCTCGTCCTGTCCAGCACTGAAGTTATTGATGGCCCCCACCTTTTTGAATCCGATCCCGGTTTTGTGGGTGAATTTAGCCGCGATACTGACTACAGCGGCCGGGTAGTGTGGCTGGTGGACCAGACCGATGTATTTGAAATAGAGTGGGTAACTTTAACTTTTGACGTCGATTATTATGCCATGCATGAATGGGATCTTGAACTGAACTTCATATTTGAACTAGAAGATCTGGACCCGGTGCCAGAAGACGAAGGTGAGCAGATTTTTGAAGTGAGTTTAGCCGAGGAACAGGAGGGCTTCCGGGTTGAGATCGACAGGCTTATCCTGGGTAAAGAACAGGAAGGCAGTTTCACTGCCGCCCCTATCGATTACGTAGCCCTGGAAATCGAGTTAACGGTAGTGGATAAACCTTAGCTATAAGGAGTGTTTGCACTTGAATGCGATCGACGGAACAGCTGTAAATACGATCCGTTTTTTGGCAGTTGATGCTGTAGAAAAGGCCGCTTCCGGACATCCCGGGCTGCCCATGGGTGGGGCGGCCGCAGGGTATACCCTGTGGACCCAGTTTCTCAAGCATTGCCCCGACGCCCCGGACTGGGCCGACCGGGACCGCTTTATCCTTTCGGCCGGACACGGTTCGATGCTTCTTTATGCCCTGCTGCATCTTTTTGGTTACGAGCTGTCCCTGGAAGAAATCAAGAATTTCCGCCAGTGGGGCAGCAGGACCCCCGGCCACCCGGAATTTGGCCATACACCCGGTGTTGAAACCACTACCGGGCCCCTGGGACAGGGCTTTGGCAACGCAGTTGGCATGGCCATTGCCGAACGCCGCCTGGCTGCTGAATTTAACCGTCCCGGCTACCCCCTGGTCGATCACTATACCTATGTATATGCCGGTGATGGCTGCATGATGGAGGGGATTTCTTCCGAGGCTGCTTCGCTGGCCGGGCATTTAAAGCTGGGCAAGCTGATCTGCCTTTATGATGATAATAAGATAACCATAGACGGTAGTACTGATATTACTTTTACCGAAGACGTTGGTAAGCGCTTTGAAGCTTACGGCTGGCAGGTGCTGAAGGTTAAGGAAGGGAACCGGGTGGAAATGTTATCTGAAGCGATTACAGAAGCCCGGCAGGAAACCGATCGCCCCAGCCTGATCATGGTTCAAACCGAAATCGGTTACGGTTCACCGGGCAAGCAGGGCACAGCCGGAGTACACGGCGCCCCCCTGGGCGCAGAAGAAGTAGTGGAAACCAAGAAAAACCTGGGCTGGCCCCTGGAACCAGATTTTTATGTCCCCCCGGAAGTCTACGAGCACTTTTTGGGGTTCAAGGAGACCCTCAGGGCCAGGAAAGAAGAATGGGATGCCCTTTTGAGCGATTACCGGCACGAGTATCCTGAACTGGCTGAGAGATGGGACAGCTGGTTTTCGGGACAGGTTCCGGATGAACTGGAAAATGACAGCAGGTTGTGGGATTTTGATGATCAACCCCTGGCTACCCGGGCCGCATCCGGCCAGGTCATGCAGGTTCTAGCCGAATACTTACCCAACATGATTGGCGGTTCAGCCGATCTCAACTCTTCTACGAAAACAGGTTTGAAGCAGTTTAGTGATTTCCAGGCCGACAACCCGGGCGGCAGTAACATTCATTTTGGCGTCCGCGAGCATGCCATGGGAGCCATCTTGTCCGGCCTGTGCCTGCACGGCGGCCTGCGCCCTTTTGGATCGACCTTTCTGGTCTTCTTCGACTACATGAAACCTTCAGTGAGGCTGGCAGCCTTGATGGGTCTGCCGGTGGTTTATGTCTATACCCATGACAGTATCGCCGTGGGGGAAGACGGCCCCACCCACCAGCCTGTCGAACAGCTGTCTCACCTGCGTTCCATACCGAACATGCATGTTCTCAGGCCTGCTGACGGCAGGGAAACGGCGGCAGCCTGGCTGCATGCCCTGCAGCGCCGCTGCGGACCGACAGCTCTTATTCTTTCCAGGCAAAAATTACCCCAGCTGGAGGGCAGCGGTAAAGAAGCCCTCCGGGGGGGCTACATTATCCACCGGGAAAAAAGCGGCAGCCCGGAATTGATTATAATCGCCAGCGGATCCGAACTAGAACCTGCTCTTAAAGCAGCAAGTAAACTGGAGGATAATGGGCGCAGCGTGCGTGTGGTTAGCATGGTCAGCCGGGAACTTTTCCTGGCCCAGGATGAAGCATACAAAGAAGAAGTCCTTCCTTCTGCTGCCGACAAAAGGTTGATCGTGGAAGCGGCCCTGCCTGCGGGCTGGGAAAGCTTCACCTGCTCCGGGGGGATGGTAATCGGCCTCGATGCTTTCGGTGCTTCTGCTCCCGGTCCGGAGGTCATGGAAAAGAAGGGCTTTACAGTGGAGAACCTTCTCAGGCAGGCGGAAGTTATTCTTGATTGATGAAGAGTCTCGACTTAACTTCGCCTGCATTTCCTTGCTTGCACTTTTTGCGTTTTTTAAGGTTTCTTAAGCAGGCCGGGCAATGCCAGATAAAGTGAACTGAGCTGAGACTTTATTCTCATTACTTAGAACTACTGCTCCTGGCAAATAACAGTTTCCTTCCCTGTTCCTTGTTGTGATTTGGCCCCATTATGATACGATCTGACCTCATACTACCGGCTCCATGATGCATTATGCCCTGTTAAACCGGGGCCCGATTTGTTATGATCATTATAGAGTTTTAAAGATACAGGAGAGGATCAGTATTGATAGCCAGCGCCAAAAACAGAGCCTGCAGAAACGGGCAGCGTGCCTCCTGCAGGCCTTTAAAAGGCAGTATGGGCCGCTTAATCATAGCAGCCGGTGTTCTTATAGCAGTTCTTTTGGTTTTTAACCTGTACTTACTGGCCCAGAGGGCCGGAGATAAAGAACAGCTTGAAGCCCTTTCTACACGGGTGGAGGAACTTGAAAAAGAAAGGGCAGGCCTGCTGGAAAATTTCCAGGCCCTGGAACAAGAACTGGTATCGGTCAGGGCTGAAAAGGCAGCTTTGAAAGAAAGAACAGGTGTAGAAGAGGGAATATTTACAATGAAAGGCCTGGTCGAAGTCAGGGATTTGTGTTCCGGCCTGGAGGTAGAACTGAAGTATGCAACAGAAGATAATTTTACCGGCCGCCGCCTTTATCCGGTAGAGGTTTGCCTTTTGCGGGAAGAAACTGCGAAAAAATTAGCTGCCGCCAATGCCGAGTTCATGGCCGACGGCTACCGGCTCAAGATCTGGGATGCCTACCGGCCCCTGAGTGTCCAGGAAGCGCTCTGGGAACAGAAACCGGATCCCGTTTATGTTGCCGACCCGGAAACCGGTTCAAACCATAACCGCGGCGCCGCTGTCGATGTTACCCTGGTTGATGAGGAGGGCAGAGAGCTGGAAATGCCCACCGGCTTCGATGTTTTTACTGCCGAAGCTTCCCGATCTTACCCGGATATGTCATCTGAGGCCCGTGAAAACATGGAGTACCTGACAGAAGTGATGGTCAAAAACGGGTTTACGCCGATTGAAAGCGAATGGTGGCATTTTAATGATGCCGATGTTGCTGAATATGCAATAATAGACCTGGACCTGGAGGACTTTGTTGCAGGGTATTTTTCGCGGTAAGCTTTAATGTTTGTAACTACAGCCTGTTGCCCTTGTTAAGTGATAAGCGGCGCTATGGGGACGGTTTGAAAGATTCTTAAAGCATAATATAAGGCCGAAGGGAAGACCGGTGGAACCGTCCCCTGTGGCTTAGCGGGCTATGCATGAGTAGTGATTAATGTTTTAAAGGCGTAATAAGCCGCTCAGCAGCAGGGTTCAGGTGCCCTTTTTAAAGCTGCTAAAAAATAAACCGGGGTTGTTACTTCTCAGCTGTCATCAATGCAAAATGAAGCACGACAGCAGTAACAACTGGGCTTAGATTAGCGTTTCTGCATCCTGCCGGTCCTTGACCGAAAAGGTATAATTAACCTACAGGCTGTAAGGCTTTAGAGAAAAGCAGGGCAGACAGTTTTTTCGGGGAGGAAAATATTGCGTAAAAAACGGTTAAACAAGAAAAAGGTATTCTTCCGGCTGGCGGTTGCAGCCGTTCTGGTCATAATTATTGGCGGGACACTGTTCTATCTGTGGCCGGAAATACCTGTGCGGATGCAGGCATTGAACGATTTCGCCGATCCTGAACCGGTGGAAGAAACCGATGATCCTGCAGCAGTAGAACCTGGCGATGATGCCGCCGCAGAACCTGAAGAAATAGACGATCCCTTTGAAGATCAGGAGGAAACAGGCGAGCCGGAAAAAGAGCCAGATAAAGAGGAAGAGGAAAAGGAAGAGGGAGAGGAGGAAATCGTGACCACCCCTGAAGAAGAGGCCGCCCGGCCGGATCAGGATCAAAAAATAATTTCCGATGGAGATTACCTCCTGGCCCTGGTTACCAAGCAGACTACCCTGAAGCCCGGTTACCAGCCGGCAGAGCTCAAAGCGGTGCCTTCGTACATGAATCCCTCTTACCAGATGTATTTGCGCGCAGAAGCGCTTGAACACCTGGAAAAGCTCTGGAATGCGGCGAAAGAAGACGGGGTCATCTTAAGCATCAGGTCCGCCTACCGGAGTTACGAAACCCAGAAGCAGCTTTTCAAAGACTATGCCAGCCGGCACGGGGAAGAAGAAGCCAACCGCTTCAGCGCCCGGCCTGGCCAGTCCGAGCATCAGCTTGGGACGGCTGTTGATTTCGGCGGGACCGAGGCGGATTTTACAGCCCGCTTTGGAGAGACCGAACAGGGGCGCTGGCTGGCTGATAACGCTTATAAATATGGCTTTGCCATGAGCTACCCGCAGGGTAAAGAGCATATTACAGGTTATATTTACGAGCCCTGGCATTACCGTTACATCGGGGTTAACCATGCCCGGCAGTGGAAGGAAACCGGGCTGACCCTTAAAGAGTACCTGGAAAATCAGCCCCAGGAGTTTGAATAAAACGGGCACTCACTTCACTTCAAGTAATGGAGGGATTGTAGAATGGTTAATTATGAACAGCTAACCCCGGAAGAAAGGACTTTTGGCATGCTGTGCCACCTTTCGGCCCTGGCCCTATTTATCCTGCCCTCTTTCGGCAATATCTTCGGGCCCCTCATTTTCTGGTTGATTAAAAAAGACCAGTCGGCCTGGATCGACCGGCAGGGTAAGGAAGCCCTCAATTTTCAGATCAGCATTGTCATTTATGTTTTTGCGGCCTTTTTCCTGATGCTCCTGCTGGCCATAACCGTGATCGGGATACCGCTGGCCGTGTTAATAGGCATCGGTTTGGCCGTGTTCTGGCTAATTATGGTGATCACGGCCTCTATAAAAGTTAATAACGGCGAGGACTTTCGGTATCCTTTGAACATCAGGTTTATCAAGTAATTGCCGGTGGATACCCGTAATCTGTGCTTGCATTCTTATGCATAATGTCTTATGATGGAGAAAGCCAAAGGACAGCGTTGTTTGATTGAATAAACTCCATTCAGACAGCGATTTTATTATAAGGGGGTTTAAGTATGACTAATGGAAGACAGTTAGCACAGGATGACAAAACGTTTGGCATGCTCGCTCATCTTGCAGCACTGGCCCAGTTTGTGGTTCCCACTTTTGGGAATGTAATCGGTCCCCTGGTAATCTGGCTGATCAAGAAAGATCAGTCCGAATGGGTGAATAAGCAGGGTAAAGAAGCGCTCAATTTCCAGATCAGCATCGCTATTTATACCCTGATTTCCATAATCCTGATTCCCTTGATTATTGGGATTATTTTGCTTATCGGTATCGGGATATTCTGGTTGATCATGGTTATCCTGGCCACCATCAGGGTCAGTGAAGGAGAAAGCTTCAGGTATCCGCTCAGTATTCGTTTTATCAAGTAAGTACACACAGGAACTTCTACAACAATCCGGTATTCTAAAATCTACAAGGGATAGGGTATAACAGTACCCATCCCTTTTCTAACCCTACAGCAGTTACCCATACATTCATATAAACCTGGTTTTTCAAATGAACAGGGATAATTTGAAGCAGCGAAAATAGTGCGTTACAAAATCTGGCCGGTCCGGGTAAAGGAGTGTTTTCAAATGCAGAAAATTGTCCTCATTGAACCGCAATCGAAGGAAGATCACGTCTACAAGCACGTACTTATGCCCCGCCTGGGGCTGCCGATACTGGGAACCCAGCTCAAGCAGGAAGGCTACCAGGTCAGTTTTCACCTGGGCACGGTTGATTCACTGCCCTGGTCTAAGATCCTCAATGCCGATTTAGTGGGCATATCAACTACTACCGCCACCTGCCGCGAAGCATACCAGATCTCAGGTCTGCTTCGTTCCCATGACATACCGGTTATCATTGGCGGCATTCACGCTTCCTTTGTTTCCGAAGAAGCGGTCCACTTTGCCGATTATATTGTCCGCGGAGAAGCCGAGGAGAGTTTTCTGCCCCTGGTCAGGGCCATAGAAGCGGGGCAGGAGCCTGCAGGCATTCCGGGAGTGTCTTACTGGAAAAATGGAGAACCTGTGCACAACCCGCACCAGCAGTCGGCTATCGATATGGATACCCTGCCCGTTCCTGATTTGTCCATGATGGATAATGCCTCGAAGATGTTAAGTATCCCCGTGATGACCTCGAGGGGCTGCCCTTACGACTGCAGTTTTTGCTGTGTTACAAAGATGTTTGGGCGTCGTTACCGTTACCGCTGCACTGAAAGTGTTCTGGAAGAACTGGCCCAGTTCCCGGATAAACATGTCTTCTTCTGCGATGACAACTTTGTGGCCAATACAAAGCGCAGCAAGGAACTGATGCGGGAAATGATTGAGCGTCCTGAAATCAGGATCAAAGGCTGGGGTGCCCAAGTCCGGGCTGATGCTTCGTATGATGATGAACTAATGGACTTGATGTGCCGTTCCGGCTGCAGCATCGTTTATATCGGTTTTGAATCCATAAATCCCGAAACGCTCAAGGGCTACAATAAAGAACAAAGTGTCGATGACATTAAGGAAGCGATACGCCGCTTTCATGAATACGGGATCAGGATCCACGGCATGTTTGTCTTCGGGGGCGACGGCGATACCGCAGAGACGATCAGGGAAACGGCCGACTTTGCCGTTGAAGCCAAGATCGACAGTGTCCAGTTCATGATGCTTACACCCATGCCGGGCACGCCCTTTTACGAGCAGTTGGAGAGCGAGGGCAGGATCATCAATTACGACTGGTCTCTTTACGACGGGCACTATGCCGTTTTCAAACCGGCCCTGATGACCCCGGAAGAGTTGCAGCGAGAAACCCTAATGGCTCACAAAAGGTTTTATTCCCTGGCCAATATTTTCAAAAATGTTACCACTACCGGTTGGGCTTCCGCTCTCTACCGGGCCCTCGGTTTCGGCCTGGCCAGGCATTTTGCTTTCCAGAGCCGCTGGTATAACCGCTACCTCAAAAACCAGGCCTATGCCAAATACCGCCCGGTAACCCTATTTTACCGCCAGTTGGAAGCCCCCGCTGCAGGCAGAGAATCAGGGGAAACTTCCACTTCCCCGCTCAGGATTTCTTTAACCGAACAAAAAGGGATCCTTTACCTGAAAATAAAAGGTATTGCCGACAGCCTCCAGCTTAAAGAGCTAAACCGGACCCTGAAAAAAATGCTGCCCCGGCACTACAACCAGATGGTGGTTAACATGGAGGGCCTGCGTTTTGCCTCCGAAACAGCCGCCGCCGGCTTCGCCTCCTACCTGGAGAAGCTGGGATCAAAAGTGCGCCGCCTGCAGGTGGTAACAAAAGCAGAAAAGCAGGCCCGCAGCCTGCTGAACTGGAAACGAAAAAGCCGCTTCAAGCTGCCCCGCTTCGAGCTCATGCTCCACAAGCATTAAAACCCGCCACGGGAACCCGCCACGGGGACGTTTCACCTGTCATGTTTTCGACCCGCCACGGGGACGTTTCATCTGTTATTTGTTGTGTACCGGGGCTTTCGGGGTTGTCATGGGGACGCTTGAGGTGACAAAAGGACATTTTTTTTAACATACATGGGCATATGCCAGGAAGCTGTTAGGGACAAATTTCTTCTGACATATATCTAAGGGTATGCCGGGTTTTTGCTACCAAAACCTGATTTCGCTAACGGCCAAGAAATAACCCAGGAAAAAAGCGATCAGGCATAAAAAAAAGAGAATTCCCCAGGATCTGCCGCGGACCTTTTTTTTCTTTCTAGAACTGCGGGCCAATTAACACCCTCCTTTCACACCTAACACGGGGACATGCCACGGGGACGCACATGCCACGGGGACGTTTCATCTGTCATATGGCAAGTATAAAGGGGAGTTGCCATGGATGCGTTTCCCTTTTATTAATATCAGATCACAACTTATCCGCCGTTTTGATCCCTGCTTATTCTACTGCGATTCATTGTAGTTAAAAACCCTCCTCAGGTCAAGTTATCTGACACGGGGACGTCACCGCCGCTGCCACGGGGACGTTTAACCTGTCATCTGTTTTGAACCGCTATTGATGTTATTGAAGAGATAACAGGTGGTGTTACGGAGACGTTTCCTTTTCTACAAAATAGGTGAGTGGTAAAGATTTTCTTCAAATAATTGCCCCCTTTACTCTTGCGTAGATCTACATTATAGTTTAAATCGCTCCTTAGCTCCAACCTCCCAATATTTTTTAATAATGCCAATCATGGAAGCCTGCCTGATAATACATAAGTGGCTGATAGTTCTTGCAAAATGTTCGGAATAAAGATATAGTTATTCTATATTACTAGAAATGGAATTAGAAGTACGAGTGGAATCAAGGTAAATTTTAATTTTCCATGTGTTTTTTCAAGGCTTAATTTTTATGAACAAGGTAGTAACCGGGATTAATACTGGGGGCAAAACGAATTTACGAATTCCATTTTAGGCGGTGCGGTAACAAATCCTAACTTCAGGTGATGCTAATATGTCAAGACAAGCAAGAGAAAAAAGCAGTACTGGGATTTATCATATAATGTTGAGAGGGATTGATAAAAGAGATATTTTCATCGAAAATGAAGACCGCATGAAGTTTATTGATAATATATCAAAGGCCCAGGAAGTCGGTAAATTTGCGACGTATGGGTATTGTCTTATGGATAACCATATCCATATGTTGTTAAAGGAAGCCGAAGAAGTAGGGACAAGTATCAAGCGTATTACCGTAGGATATGTTGGATGGCATAATCGTAAATATGAACGAACGGGGCACTTGTTTCAAAATAGGTATCTGAGTGAAAAAGTGGAAACAGAAAGTTACCTGTTGACAGTCTTAAGATATATTCATCAGAATCCAGTTAAAGCAGGAATTGTAAGAGATATTAGGGATTATGAATGGAGTAGCTATAATAACTACTACCAATTATATAAAGGGCAGAGCAACCTGATCAATGGTGATTTAATAAGGGCTTACTTTGAAACATTTGAAGCTTTTAGTGATTTCATGAGTGCTGATAACGCCGATCAATGTTTGGAATTAAAAATGAATGAAAGACATAACGATAAAGCCCTGCGAGAGCTTATAGATAAAAAATATGACGTAAGCCAATTAGCATTTCTTCCTGCGAAAGAAAGAAATGCATTAATTAAGGAAATTTATTATCATACAAATGCTAGTATAAGGCAATTAAGCCGAGTCCTTGGTTTGGGGAGGGCAATCGTAGAGAAGGCGGTTAAACATGACAAGTGAAACGTCCCTTTGTCACCCCCCCCTGTCACCCTTAAAGCAGAAGGGATGTAGCCAATTTGCGGCGTAGCGATAGTAAATGGTTTTTGACCCGTGTTAAAAGGACGATCTATGATTTTAAAATGATCGACCAGGGTGACCGGGTGGCCGTCGGTCTATCCGGAGGCAAAGACAGTGCCGCCCTGTTGTACATCCTAAATTTATTCCGCAAGCATGCGCCCTTTGAATTTGATTTGCAGCCGATTTATGTCCACCTGGGCTGGGAGGTTGACCTGGAGCCTCTGCACGGACTGGCCCGCAGCATTAATGCCGATTTGCATGTAGAAGAAACGGCCATTTCAAAGATTGTTTTTGATACCAGGGGTGAAAAAAATCCCTGTGCCCTTTGTGCCAATATGCGCCATGGTGCCCTGCACCAGGCCGCCCTCAGGCTGGGCTGCAACAAGGTGGCCCTGGGGCACCACCTGGATGATGCCATTCAGACCTTCATGTTGAACCTGATTTATACCGGTAAAATGGATACATTTAAACCGGTAACCTACCTGGACCGGGCCGATCTATACCAGGTCCGCCCCCTGATCTTGCTTCCAGAAAGCACCCTGGCTGCTTTGGCCAGGCGGGAGGAACTGCCTGTTGTCAAGAACCCTTGCCCCGTCAGCGATAAGACCAAGCGTGCTGAAATTGAAGCACTCTTAAACGAAATGGCGGAGCGCTACCCCGATTTAAGAGAAAAGTTCCGCACCGCTCTGATGAAGAGCCCCTTTTGGAACCGCTAAGCCGGCCTTTCGAGTTTGCTTATGAGCCTGATCTGCTCATCTGTGATAAAGACCTGCCCGGGTTATTTATCCCTGGTTTCAACGGTCGATTTCTGTTGATCCGGTTTGTCTTTTGGTTTAGGGCCAGCGGCCTGCTCGTTTGCTTGCATTTCAATGCTACCCGACATAACGGCCCCTTCTTCGATCATCAGTTTCTTGGTTTTGAGGGACCCAATAGCTGTTCCGGTGCTTTTCAACTCTATTTTTCCTTCCGCATCAACGCTTCCATTTAGCAAGCCGGCAATTTTTACATTGCGGGCTTTGAGCTCTACTTTAGCTTTCCCGTTCTCCCCGATAATGACATCTCCGGTATCGGCAATGTCTCCTTCCACTTCGCCGTCGATGCGAATCAGGCCTTTACCGTTTATACTTCCTGTAAAAACGGTATCTTTTCCGATAATGGTGTTAATCTTATCCGAAGGGACTTCTAAGTTGTCTTTTTTAAACAATGCTGTTTCCTCCCTGGATGTTAGTCAAGCTTTATTCTCCCCTGCTGATATGCAGGCGGCCCCTTTACTATATTGGAAATAGTACTGGATAGGCAAGGTAAATTGGAGGTCAAAAAAAGGCTTTAGGGGCTTTTCTGCAGTAATAAGGGGTATTGTGCTATTGCTTCTGTATTCTTGATTACTGTTGCTGGATGATGCTGTTTTTTAGGTGCCGCTTATCATTCAACATGGGCAATAAATTGATTAGTTACTAAAAAATGTTATAACCTAAGCTCTGATCCTCATTATGTTTACTTTCGTGTGGTATAATCTAATATAAATGTTGAGAAAGGGGTTTGCAGCTATTAACCGAAAAATGCTCCATGAACTCCTGGAATCTGTCCGCACCGGCAGGATCAGTGTGGAAGAAGCATATGAACGCCTGCGCATCCTGCCTTATGAAGATATCGGTTTTGCCCGGGTTGATCATCAGCGCTACCTGCGCCGCGGCTTCCCCGAAGTGATTTACTGCCCCGGTAAAACTACGGAACAGGTCGTAACCATTTTTGGCCGCCTGGCTGCTTCCGGAGGGACTGTCCTGGCCACCCGGGCCGAAGAAGAAGTTTATAAAGCGGTTCAAGCTGAACACCCCGCTGTGGAATATCACCGGGATGCTAAAGCCCTTGTACTGCGTGGTCAGCCGGAGAAAGAACCTTATGGTTGCGTTGCGGTCGCTTCGGCGGGAACGGCTGATATCCCTGTTGCCGAGGAAGCGGCTCTGACAGCCGAATTGATCGGCAGCCGTGTTGAAAGGCTTTACGATGTAGGGGTTGCCGGTATACACCGCCTTTTTGACAACTGGGACAAGCTGAGTAAAGCCCGGGTCATTGTAGTCGTTGCCGGTATGGAAGGAGCCCTGGCCAGCGTCATCGGCGGGCTGGCGGTTTGCCCCGTGGTGGCCGTGCCAACCAGCGTCGGTTACGGCGCTAACCTGGGCGGAATTGCCCCCCTGCTGACCATGCTTAACAGCTGTGCTTCAGGGATGGCCGTGGTCAATATCGACAACGGTTACGGGGCCGGCTACATGGCTGCCCTCATCAACAGGTCTGGAGAGGAAGATATCGAAGGAGAAAGAGATTAATGCCAGAAAACCTTTCCACAAAACCGGGACCAAAAACCATCTATTTCGATTGCTACAACGGAATCAGCGGCGACATGGCCTTAGGTGCTCTCATTGACGGTGGGGTTAACCTGGATGAACTCCGGGAACTGCTGACCGGACTTAAGCTTGCTGGCTGGAATTTGACAGCGGAAAAAACTACCCGCGGAGGCATCGCCGGGACCAGGGCCCTGGTCAATATAGAGAAAGGCGATGTCACCGCACGGCATTTGGCCGATATCCTGGCTATCCTGGACCGGGCGGATCTGCCTCCTGTAGTAAAACAACAGAGCAGGGCTGTCTTTGAATGTCTTGCTGAAGCCGAGGCCGCAGTACACGGAATAAGTGTTGACCGGGTGCATTTTCACGAAGTGGGGGCCCTCGATGCCATAATTGATATTACCGGCACCTGTGCCGCCCTCTACCTGCTCGGGGCAGGCCGGGTTGTCTGCTCCCCGTTACCTGCAGGGAGGGGGGAAGTCCACTGCGCCCACGGCAAGCTGCCCCTGCCGGCGCCGGCTACCCTGGAATTGCTGGCCGGACGCGGTGTGCCCGTAGAGGGGCGGGATACCGGCTACGAGCTGGTCACCCCTACCGGGGCGGCACTGGTGGTAGCGTTGGCCGATTCCTTTGGGCCAATACCTGCTTTCAATATCGCGGCAGTTGGCTGCGGTGCGGGTAGCATCGACCCGGGTTATGCCAATTACCTGCGAATCCTGGTAGGCACTCCTGAACTGGTAGAAGGTAGCATTGAAGAAAAAGTGGCTGTTATAGAAGCAACCATTGATGATCTCAACCCGGAAATATACGGTTACTTGATGGAAAAACTATTTGCGGCCGGGGCACTTGACGTATGCTATACGCCGGTTCAGATGAAAAAAAATCGCCCCGGTGTGCACCTGACTGTCCTGGTTCCGCCGGAAAAGAAAAAGCCATTAGTGGATCTTATATTTGCAGAAACAACCACCTTTGGCCTGCGCCTGACTGAAGCCCGCAAGGTAATGCGAACCCGGGACACTGAAACTGTTCAAACCCGCTGGGGTCCGGTCAGAGTTAATTATACCCCCGGTCCTGCCGGGGGCTTGCCCTTAAATTATGCCCCGGAATATGAAGACTGCCGGCTGGTGGCTGAACAGTCCGGCCTGCCGCTGAAAGAGGTTTACCGGCTTGTCGATCAATCTTTCAGGGATCATTTTGGGCCAAACGGTGAGCAGTAAGGGTATGCAGCCATTAGTATTTTAATTGCACTAGAGCCGGGATCAAGAATTATCCAAACAAACCGGTTCAGATAAGCAGTACAAGGTATTTTGCTTTATTCTACTATATTTTGGTATAAGGATCTTGGACCTGTATTTCAGGTAACTCACAGGAGATGATAGAAGAAAACATCGAGGCCAGGTCATTGTGTGAGAATATTGTTGACATATTTAATATTTTGTAATATAAAGAGATGAAAGGAGGAGTTTCAAATGGAAGATAATTCACTATTGGAATCGGTAAGGCAAGTGAACACTGCTTTCCTCCAAAGTAACAATCTTGAGATCGCCCTGGAGGAAGGCACAAAAGGGATTGCCGGAGTTACCGGTGCAGCGGTTTTTGTTGTGGACAAAAGCGGTAAGGTTCTGGCCGGGTATAAAGGCGATGTCAAGCCGGACAGTCACATGGCGCATCTGGCGGAAAAGGGAACTGCAGAAGGGGATGCCGGATTGGAGAATATGCTCCAAACCGAGGAACCACTGCTTAATGTGCCCTACCCGGAAAGTGCTTCGGAAGATAAAGGACAGCAAACTGCAGTAGCGGAAAAAAGTTTGCTTTATACCGTTTTTCCGATCAAGGGTAACAATAAATCGCTGGGCGCTTTAATCCTATATCATCCAGGTCAATATTTCGATGACAGGCACTTTGTGCCGGCTGAAGCCGCTTCTGCCCTGACAGGGATGATTTTAATGCAGGTCACTATGGGCCTGGAAGAAGAAGATACCAGGAATAAGGAGCTTGCTGCGGGGGCCTTTGACAGCCTCTCTTATTCCGAGGTAGAGGCGATCCGGGAAATCCTGAAGAATATCGAAGACAATGAAAGTATTGTAGTAGCCAGTAAGATTGCCGACAGCCTGGGCATCACCCGCTCGGTTATTGTTAATGCCCTGCGCAAATTTGAGAGTGCCGGTATCATTGAATCGAGATCCCTTGGTATGAAAGGTACTCTGATCAGGGTGAAAAATGAACATGCCCTGGAAATCGTAGCCACCCGTTCTGAAAATATGGATACTCTCCGTTGAAGGTTATACCGGTTAAGCCGCCGGTCAAACAGTAGCATCTTCACAACAGAATGATATCCGTGGTCTCCGTGGGTATTAATAGGTTTAGCCGCACTTCGGTTGGGGACTTTGGTTTTTTTTGTACCGGCGTGCGGCTAATCTGTTATTTGTGATCATAAAATCCTGCTTTGCAAATCTGCACAACTTCTATTTGCAGCCTAATTGACAGGGGTAAATGACAGCGGCGAAAGATTTAATTCGCCGCTAAAATTTTGATTGACACCGGTTATCCCGGTTGCTAAAATTAATCCTGTTATTTGCCGGAAGCGGCAGCATTATATTTCGCACTGGAGGATTAAAAGTGCCAATTGTGCCCGTATTGTTAACTTACCTGGCCATCTTTGTTGCCAAGATTGCCCACGTCAGCCTGGGGACAGTGAGGATAATCTTTTTAACCAGGGGCAACAGCATGCAGGCTGCAATCATCGGTTTTTTTGAAGTCATTATTTATCTGCTCGCCCTGGGTATGGTGCTTACCAATTTGGACCAGTGGACCAATATCCTGGTCTACGGCCTCGGCTTTGCCGCCGGTAACCTGGTTGGAAGCCGGATTGAAGAAATGATTGCCGTCGGTTATGTCCATGTTCATATCGTTACTATCCAGAACTGCGGTTCCCTGGAGCAGGCCTTGCGCGATGAAGGTTACGGAGTCACCACCATGCCCTGCTACGGCAGGGAAGGAGCGCATAGCAGTCTGCAGGTGCTTTTAAAACGCAAAGAACTGCCTGCTTTTTTGAAGCTAGTCGACAAATACGATCCCAGGGCGGTTATTTCGATATTTGATACCCGGAAGATCATGGGCGGTTATTTTTCCAGGATGAAGGCCAAATAATCATCCCGGCTGGCTAAAGCCATAAGCAAAAAGGGAGGTTCCAATGACGTTCTTTAAAGAACAACTCATAAATGCCCATAAAGCGATCGGTGTAATCGATTCGGGAGTCGGTGGTTTGACGGTAGTCAAAGA
>PUKV01000168.1 GCA_003550645.1 Syntrophomonadaceae bacterium
ATCAACCTGGCCTGAAATAAAAAGTCTGCAGCCTGGCTGAGCAGGTTCTTTTGCAAAAAGACAGGCCGGTGAAGGCCTGTCTTTTTATCAGTTGCTATAGTGATGGAAAAAAGCCGCTCCTGTCATGCTTATACTTTCGGGCGCGGATACAGCCCTGAGCGCTCGACAATTTCAGGAACGATTTCTTCCCAGGCAATGGCCATAATATGTACTCCGGCCACTCCTTCAATTTCCTGCAGCCTCTGGATGGTTTCGATACATATATTCAGGCCTTCTACTTTTTTCTTTTCCGCCCCCTTGAGGCGGTCGATCAACTCATCAGGGATGGTGATCCCCGAGACGTTGTTCTTCATGTACCTGGCCGCGCCAAGAGACTTGATCGGGGTTACGCCGCCCATGATGGCCGCTTTTTTGTGCAGGCCCCTTTCCCGGACCATCTCCATCCACTTCTCGAAGCGATCCAGATCAAAGATGCACTGGGTCTGGATGAAGTTGGCCCCGGCGTTGATCTTCTTTTCGAGTCGGTCAACCCGGTACTCGAAAGGATCGGCAAAGGGGTTTGACACCGCGCCAAGGTAGTACTCGATGGGCGCTTCCAGTTCGTCTCCGCCTACAAAGCGGTTCTCATCACGCATGTCCTTGAGGCTTTTCAAGAGCTGCATGGAGTCGATATCATAAACTCCCTTGGAGCCCTGTTCATTGCCGAAGCACTGGTGGTCCCCGGACAGGCAGAGAATGTTCTTGATCCCCAGGGCGTGGGCGCCCAGGACGTCACTTTGAATGCAGATCCGGTTGCGGTCGCGCACAGTAATCTGAATGATCGGCTCCAGCCCCATCTGGACCAGGGTGGCTCCACAGGAAATGCTGGAGGTGCGCACAATAGCCGTCTGGTTGTCGGTGATATTATAAGCATCGACATGATTTTTCATTTCTTCGGCGTGATGCTTCAGCTGGGTAATGTCTGAACTCTTGGGAGGACCCAGCTCGCCGGTAACGACAAAGTTTCCACTGTTAATTACTTTTTCCAGGTTACTCCCCGCGATCAATTCTAACATCCTCCCTTACTGTGGTTCTCGGGCCCCCGTGATGCGATGACGACCAGTCCTTGGGAGGCTGAATTTCAGTCAGGTCACTCAAACGGCTAAAGCTGGAAAGGCGGTCATGAATCAACTGCCATGCACATTCGATGTCATCCCCCACTTCACATTTGCCTTCAGCCGATCCGCCGCACGGCCCGTTAAGAAGCGTTTTAGCGCACCGGGTAATGGGGCAGATACCCATGGTTTTATGCAGGACGCAGTCCCCACAGCCGAGGCAGCGTTCAGACCAGACTCCCTGCTCGGTTGGGTAACCCATGGAGGTGGTGTTCAGGCCGGGGACAACCCGCAGGTTCGGAACATGTTCAATCATGGTCTGAACTCCTACCCCGCAGGCCATGGAAACGATCAGGTCATAGTCTTTTATATTCTCCATCACCTGGTCGATAAACTCGTATTCACACTGCCTCTCCATGGAGGATGATTCAACTTCACCTTCCAGTTTTTCTTTTTTACGATGGATGCGGAGAAGAGCTGCTGTTTCTTCCGCCTCTTTTCGGCCGCCGGCCATGCAGACCCCCACACAGGTATCACAGCCTAAAACGAAAATGTTTTTGTAGGGGGCGGCCATAGCCGCTATTTCTTCCAGCGGCTTGCGTTCTGCGATTATCATATACTCACCTTCCCTTCAGCAATCATGATCTGCTCAATTTATAAGCTTAACGGTTGCGCTGTTTAAACACATCGACAAAAGAATCGCAGTAAATATCCATGTCGATTATAATCCGCGCCGCCGCTACTGCTGCCATCAGTTCATCGTCGCAGGCATCAACTATAGCGGAGTCAAGGCCGTTGGCCATGGCCATGACCGCAAAAGTGCGGTTGATCAGCTCCCGGTTCTTGGTGCCCTGGGAGATATTGCTCAGGCCAATGGTAGTTTTCGGGGCCGGGTCGGAAATCATCTTGATTTCCCGCAGGGTGCGCAATACTTCCGGGCCATGGTCCTGGGCCACGTTGCAGGGCAGGGCCAGGGGGTCGATGTAGAGCATATCGGGGGCGATCCCAAAAGCATCGGCGGTAGCTACCAGTTCGGCAGCAAAACCGACCCTCATGTCGGCATCTTTTGGAATACCCTCTTCGTTCATAGTTAAGCCGATTACTTCGGCATTATGTTCTGCCGCCATGGCAAAAACGCGTTCCATTTTGGGCATTTCCGCAGGAACCGAGTTGATCATAGCCGGCTGTTTGCAGAGCTTAAGCCCCGCTTCAATGGCATCATACTTGGTGGAATCCAGGCACAGCGGCAGGGCGCTG
Source organism: Syntrophomonadaceae bacterium (assembly GCA_003550645.1). Taxonomy (GTDB): domain Bacteria; phylum Bacillota; class Dethiobacteria; order DTU022; family DTU022; genus B1SED10-74M. The sequence goes on from PUKV01000168.1 coordinate 2,352, forward strand.
GCCTCCTGGGTCACCTCGACCAGCCATTTCATGGCTTCGACGGGTTCGGTGGAACTGGGCCCAACATTGATGTCGAGGTAATGGGCACCGTTATACTCCTGCTTTTTGGCCCACTCCTGAACCGGGCCGGGATCGCGGTCATTTATCGCCTTGGCGATATCCCTAAACATACCGTTAATGCGTTCGCCGATAATAATCATCAGCCTGCCTCCTTCACAATTTAATAGCTGTTGTCTTTCATCAGGTCGTCAATATTGTCCTTGATCACTCTAACGGCTTCGGGGTGGCGCATAACCAGGATATCGATACCGGACTGCAGGTAGGCCATTGCAGTAGTCGCTTCCCAGAGAATGCCTCTTTCTTCCTGCTCGCCCCAGCCGGGCTGCTCTTCATCAGAAATGTTAGCTTCTTTTTGCCGCCACGATTCAAAACCGGCGTTGCCGTACATGGGCATGGCCAGCATCTTATCGCCCTGGAGGGCACCGTTGCGGGCTCTTTCCATGATCGAGTAAGAGTACTCGATGCCGTAACCGAGAGCGGCCACGGTGGGGTCAATAATGATCCGGCTGCTCATGGCCGGACTCATTTCAGAAATGAGGATATTAAGCTGCTTGCAGATGTTAATATCGATCGGTGACTGGGCAATGACCACGTGATTATTGGCCATGCAGGCGCTGGTTACGGCTTTATAGTTTTCCAGTTCGGCCACACCCATGACCAGGTTTTCACCCGCTGCCGCTTCGGCAATGGGATTGTAAATGGTGTTATCTTTATCCGCTTTGCCGGAGCCGATAACCATTACCGGGACGCTGACCGCTTCTAAAACCTTTTTGACAGTCGCGGCGCAGTCTTCAGGTGAATTGTCGTTTAAGTCGGGATCGGCGCCTTTCAGGCGGACCTGGATCAGGTCAGCCCCGAACTCATCAACGCACTTTTTAGCCCAGGCTCCCGGGTCATCGTACACATCACCATAAATATTGTCAAAACAGGGGCTCCAATCGGGTTTGATATCCCATACTTCCATGGCCACTACCGGGCGGTTGGGTATTTCTCCTTCAAAATGCAAAAAAGGCAGGGCCGATTCGCCACCTACCGTAATGGTATGACTGCGAGTCCCCCCGTCTTCCTTGGTAGCGCCGAGGACAACTTCGCCTACTTTGCTTCTATATTTTTCCTTTAAAATGTCTACAGCCATTTAAATACTCCTTTCATTAAATGGTTCACTAAACTATAGGGTTTGGGGCCGGTTGTTACTTGACTCCGCCGGCGAAGTTATCCTTGGAATACTTGGTAATGCCGGAGGCTTCGCGCGGGCCAACCAGGACTTCCCAGCCCGATTCTTCTTCAAGAGTGCCTTTGAGCACGGCTACATGGCCGGGTAAGACCAGCTTGCGATGCTTGACCTTGTCTTCCAGGCCGCACTTCTTGATCGCTTCGGTGATCGTTTCTGCCGAGAACTTGTTGTCAGCATAAGCAGTCAGCACGGATACACCACCGGTATCAACTGATAAAATCCGGCTCGGGACCCGCGAGCTTTCCACTTCCCCTTCAACGATGAAATAGGTCAGTGAGAAGTTTGTAGTGATGTATACCGGGGCGTCATCGCCCGGTTCGCCAACGTCGTAAAGGCCTGCTTCGACAGCAATTGGCTTCTGCGGGTCGGTGTAGAGGTTCTGGCGCCAGGATAACAGCGGCAGGAGCTGCTGCTTTTCGCAGGCCTTTAAGGCCACAATATCAGCGTACTTGCTGACATAAACCCCGGCCTGGACGATTTCTTCTTTGGGATCTTCCTTGCTGGTAACAGCTAATGCCGGGTAACCGAAGGGGCGGAACTTCTTGCGCACCGCCAGGCGGCGGAACTGGGTCAGGTCTGCCAGCACCTGGCTGGTTTCCCGGGCCCCGCTGTCGAGGACCAGTTCCTTGTGGCCAAGGCCGACTACTTTTTCCACCAGTTCGGCCAGGTCGTTAATATCCTTGCCTTTTACCACCATGGGGCACTCTTTGCCCTTGGCCAGTTCGGTCATCTTTTCATAATTATCACCGGTGGCGGCACAAACCAGGGGCTTGCGATCGGCCACAGCTTCCAGGGCCCCTTCCATAACGGCCGGGTCTTCACTCATCAGGATCATCGCTTTTTGCGTTTTCCCGGCGACGGCTTCAACAGCTTCCTTGAACTTGCCGGCATCACCGGAATCGCACTTGACGGCTACCATATCGGTGACATAGTGCATGCCGACCCGGTCAAATTCCAGGCCTTCAAACTTTTCCGCCTTGGCGGCAACATCCTCGGTATCGCTGATTATAACAGCGACTCCAGTGGGATGGAAAAAGCGCTTGTCGTGGCGGAATATTTCAGTTTCTTCGCCAAGCTCCACCACGTGATCTCCCGTTCCGACCTTGACCAGTTTGATTGGAGGAGCGGCAGCCGAATCCAGGGCCTCCTTAGCCTCATCACTTACATAGGGGCAATCTTCCAGGGAAGCCTTGCCGCTGGCAAGGGCCATGGCAAAGGCCAGGCAGGTTGGTGAACCGCATTCTTTACAGTTTGTCTTTGGCAGGTGTTTATAAATTTCTAAGCCGGTTAAACCCATTAATACTCTACTCCTTTCTTATCTTCAATAAAAGCTAAGCG
>PUKV01000216.1 GCA_003550645.1 Syntrophomonadaceae bacterium
ATATCGATCAACCACTGCAGGCTTTTTAAGCCGGTTTCAAACATTTCCTTGTGATCGAGGGAATTACCGGTGACAATCAAGGCCTGGACAATACGGGCATTATCGTAAGAAAGGATATCTTCGCACCAGTACCAGTCGTCGGTGGCATTCTCTTTAAAAAGCTGGAGCATTTTTTCGCCCAGTTCAGCCATAATTTTACGCACCCTGGTATCACCACCGAAGCGGCGCAGGTAGTAATTGGCGCCCATGGCGGAAAAAGCCCAGGCCCTGGGCGAGGTAAAGGATAGCGGAGCCTTGATCAGCTCCTTGAAAAGCCGGTTGGCCATGCCGAGCTCGGCTTCGCCGGGCGGGTGGGCGATGGTATAGCCGAGAGCCCACAAAGCGCGGCCGTGGCTGTCTTCAGAGCCGGCTTTTTCCAGCCAGCTGCGATCAAAGCTCATAAAGTTGCGCAGCTTGCCCGTATTATCGTTATAGGCATGGTAGAGGAAGCTCAGGTAGGTATGTAACAGCGGCCTGGTGGTTTCATCTTTAAAGAGGCGCCAGTGCATGACGGTCGCAATCAGGGCGCGGGCATTGTCATCAGTGCAGTAGCCGTGATTGCGGTCGGGGACAGAAAACACGGCATGCTGATACAGGCCGGTATCGTCAGTCATGGCCCTCAGGTGCTTGAGGTTTACCTCGGGCAATATGGCCCGTTCGGTCACATCAGCTCCCTTTTCGCTCTGGACAAGCAAGTCCCCGTAACCGTGGCGGGCCTGTTCGAAAGCCGTGGCGTAGTTGCGGGCCACTTCTTTCCAGATCATCTGGCGGCCATACTGGTAGGAGTTTTTACGCATCCGGTTGCGCAGTTCTTCATCGCTTAGAAGCTTATTCAATTCAGCTGCCATCGCTCCACTGTCTTTAAAGGGCACCAGCACTCCCCGTCCTTCAGACAACAGTTCTTCGGCGTAAATGTAGGGGGTGGAGACGACGGCCTTGCCGCAGGCTACAGCATAGGCCAGGGTGCCTGAGGTGATCTGTTCCCGGCTTAAATAGGGGGTGACGTAAATATCGGTGGCCACCAGGAACTGGACCAGGCGCTCGAGTGAAACGTACTGGTTGTAAAAGGTAACATTTTTCTCCAGGCCCCGATCCCGGACCATCTTCTCCAGCTTATGGCGGTACTCTTCGCCGTAAAGACGCTTGACCTCGGGGTGGGTGGCCCCGAGGATAATGTAGAGGGCATCGGGGTGAACCCTGGCCACATCTTCCATGGCCTCGATGGCATACTCCAGGCCCTTGCTGGGGCTGAGCAGTCCAAAGGTTAAAAGCACTTTACGCCCTTCTGCCTGGAACTGGTCCTTGTAGTAAGAGGAATCAAGGAAGGGCACGTCGGGAGCCCCGTGGGGGATAAGCTGAATTTTTTCTTTGGGGACGTTGTAAACCCGGGTCAGGATATCGACGGCGGCATGGGCCATGACCACGATAGTAACGGACTGCTCGCAGATCCGCATCAGGGTCTGCTTCTGCCCGGGAGTGGGCTCTTCAAGGACGGTATGCAGGGTGGTGACGGCCGGTTTCTTGAGGCTGTTTAAGAGGTAGCTGATATAATTACCGTCCTCGCCGCCAAAAATGCCGTATTCATGCTGGATAGAAACCGCGTCAACCGGAGACAGGTTAATAAAATCCGCCGCCCGCTGGTAGTCGTTGTGGTGCTGGTCACGGATATGAAATGAAACTTCCCTGCCGTAGTTGTAGTTTTCTCCGGCCCGGTTAAGGGCGATCACCTCAAAATTGTTCTGGTCCGGACCGTTGCCGTCACTGCCACCGTAAAGCTGCTTCATGCTGTTCAGCACATCTGAACAGAAGGTAGCAATGCCGCACTGGCGCGGCGGGTAAGTAGAAACAAAAGCGGCCTTGACCGGGCGCAGGATCTTGCCGTGATACATAACGTTCACCTCGCTTAAGATAGAGAGATAGGGGTTATTGATCAGCAAACCTGAAATGAAAACTAAACCCTTATATCCAGGCATCAACGGTTTAAGAACCTGGTTTTCATCTCAGGCTGGTCCAGTTTAAACTAATACAGGTTAAAAACTCATCTTTTTATAACCTGTTCATAAACCCGGATATAGCGGTCGACCATCAGGTCCACGGTAAAGTTCTCTTCAACATGGAAGCGGCAGTCCTCCCGCCGCAAATTATCCAGGCGGAATATAGAGGCACAGGCCTGGTCAAGATCGTCGACTAAAAACCCGGTGACCCCGTCCCGGATCAACTCGGGCATCGAGCCGCGGTTAAAGGCAATTACAGGCGTGCCGCAGGCCATCGATTCGGCCACGCTCAAGCCGAAAGGTTCATCGAAATTGATCAGGTGCAGTAACGCCCGCGCTTTACCAAGGACCTCCCCCTTGTCTTGCGGCCCGACCGGCCCGATATAGCGGACCTGGTCGTCATCTAAATAGGGGGCGACGTAACGATCAAAGTAGTTCTGATCCTGGATGATTCCGGCAATAACCAGGGGCATGCCGACCTGCTTGGCCAGGCGGATTGATTCGTAAGCCCCTTTGTCGTGGTGAATACGACCGAAAAAGAGCAGGTAGTCATCCGGGGTGTCCTGGTACAGGTACTGTTCCACCGGGATACCGTGATGGATGGTGGCCTCGTAATCAAGTTGTGGGCTGCGGTCTGCCGCGCTGATGGCCACATAATGGGCACTCCGGTTGTACTTCTTGTAGACCGGCAGGATACGCGGTGATGAAAACCCGTGGATGGTAGTCAGGACAGGGGTATCGACCAGCCCGGAATAGCTCAAGGGCAAAAAATCAAAGTTGTTATGGATCAGCTCATAAGAAGCTGCTGCCTCGAAAACTGCCGAAATGTGCAGGCACTCCCAGACCTTTGGCTCCAGCTCGTCGTCCTCGGACCAGGGCCGGGGCGCCACCGAGCGCAGTTTGGCTTCGGTGATGGAGTCGCCGGTTGCGTACAGGGTGACATCCACCCCACGCTTGACCAGCCCTTCAGTGAGCATACTGACTACCCACTCCCAGGGTCCGTAGTGGCGGGGCGGTGTGCGCCAGGATATGGGGGCAAGCATGGCAATTTTCATCTTAGCGACAGAAACCTTCCCCCTCGGAATCGGGGCATGACAGCAGATGCTCAACCAGGTCCTGCAGTTTGGCCGTAGCCAGGCAGACGTACGAGTCTGCAGCCCCGTAATACATGATCAGTTCGTCTGTTTCCGGGTCATAGACGGTACCGGTGGGAAAAGTAACCCCGGGCACGTCTCCGACCCGCTCGTATGGTTCATGCGGGCCGAAAACCCACTGGTCGCAGCGCTTCCTGGTCTGGCGCGGGTTTTCCAGGTCAAGCAGGGCCAGGCCAACCCGGTAAAGACTGCCGGAAACTGTATTTCTGACCCCGTGATAGATCATCAGCCAGCCTTCTTCGGTTTCAATCGGCGGCGGTCCCAGGCCGACCCGGGTGGTGTCCCACCAGCCCGGCCGCACAGGGAGCAGGATCTGGTGGTTGCCCCAGTACTCCAGGTCGGGCGAACAGGAGACCCAGATATGGGCCTCGCCGCGGATTATGGGCCGGTGAATCAGGGTATACTTACCGTTGATCTTGCGCGGGAAAAGCGAGGCATCCTTGTCTTCCGGCGGAAGCATCGCCCCGCGGCGCTCAAAATGGTGCAGGTCTTCAGAAAGGGCCAGGGATACTACGGGCCCGTCCTTTGAAAAAGACACGTAGGTAACGGCATACTTCTGCAGGTCTTCCAGCCAGACGATGCGCGGATCTTCAATGCCCCACCTTTCTTCGTTAAAGTCAGGATTCGGCATCAGGGTCGGACTCTCATCGATCTGCCAGTTGGTCTTGCCGTCTTTGCTGCGGGCAAAAGTGAGGTGCGAAAAACCGCGCATATCTTCAACACGGACCAGGAGCATGGTTTCTCCGCCGTGCCGGACTGCTCCCGGGTTGAAAGTGGCGTTGGCCGGATAAGGCCAGCGATCCGGTTCTAAAATCGGGTTGCCCTTGTAACGTTCAAAAGTAATGTTAGGGCGGTGGTGGTTGTGATAAATCATGAATGTAGCTCCTTTAAATAATTTATTTGGTTAAATATTATATACAAACTTCCATTTACAAGGTCAAAACCGGAAGCAAAAGCACAAGTGCCAATAATTTAATAATTCGCTAAAGCTAAGGCTATTCCTGCCGGTCCGGACAAACCTTATCCCTGTAACCGTTGCAAAAAGGCCTGGTTCGCTAACTGTATGAAAAACCTGTCAAACACAGCTCTTAAGCGAAAAAGAAACGCTTGATCTGCTCAAAATTCCGCTTAACGGCAGAGGACCCCGAAACATATCCCATGTGCCCCGGCAGGAGCATTTCGATCTCTTCCAAACGGGACAGTTTGTCAACACTCTGGCCGAGAGTCTCCATGCTGCCGCCCGGCAGGTCGGCGCGGCCGATACTGCCTTCAAAAACAGTATCCCCGCTGATCAGCGCTTTTTCACCGGGCAGGTAAAAGCAGACGCAGCCCGGGGAATGGCCGGGGGTGTGCAGGACCTTGATCTTTTCACCGGCCCCGTTTCCGGCACCAAGATCGAAATCGCCTTCTTCCAGGTAAAAATCAGGCTTTAGGGAGGGAACCTCTTTAACGCCCTGTTCCGCGTAATGCTTGGCCATGGCCTCTAAAATAAAATCATCTTCCTGGTGGATACCAAAGCGGGCCCCGCTTTGTTCGCGGATCTGACCCACCGCTTCCACGTGGTCGGGATGGCCGTGGGTGCACAGGATCAGGTCCAGGTCAGCTAGGTTAAAACCGTCGGCCGAAACCTGGGAGCTGAGCCTCTCCAGGCAGTTTTCATTCAGTTCGTTGTTGATGTGACCGGGATCGAAAAGAATTAACTGCTCTCCCCTGTACAGATAGCTGTTGCAGTTGTTGGCCATGCCCTGCCAGGGATACCAGTATAGTTTTTCTGTTAACTGCATGTTA
>PUKV01000026.1 GCA_003550645.1 Syntrophomonadaceae bacterium
AATAAGCTGCGCAGTTACTTTCATTAAACATTTTACCACAGTAGTAAAATCATATCAGGCCCTGTACATTGCACTTCTGTTATTTTTCTTTAACTGTATAGCCTGCTTAAAAAATTGCACTTACTGATCATTTAAGCTGGAAAGGCACCGGCTTATCTTTACCGGCATTTCGGTGCCTGGCATTTATACTCGCTTCAATGAGGATCTAATCAGCTGATTGTCGTTATAGAATGGGAAGAGGTGCCATGGAGATGCTTCGATGACCCTTAAACCATAGCTTGAAGGCTACAGGGTATAAGGTAGAGCCGTCTTTTGTGGCTTAGTGGGCCAGCCCTAAGAAGTTACAACCAGGTCAGTTAAGCCTTGATTTTAACCGCGGTGAATGGTATAAAATAAATAATAATACTTAAACCAGTTAACAATTGATGTTTTTAAATAAATTCCGATGAGAGGGGTATGGTCATAAAAAGAGACAACCTGCTTGAATACATAAAGGAACTTGATTACATATTCAGCCGGCTGGTTTACAGGGTCAGGGTCCTTCATAACAAGTACACTGCCGATGAAGTAACAGACACCCAGTTTATAGTCCTCAGGGCCCTGAAGAAAGGTCCCTGCAATACTTCTTTTCTGGCCCATATGCTCGGGGTTACTTTAAGTGCAGTTACTGCCCTGATCAACCGCCTTCACAAAATGGGCCTGGTGAACAGGGAGAGGCAGGAAAAAGATCGGCGCCAGGTCTGGATTTCCATTACCCCTGAAGGTTTGGAAGTCCTAAACGATGTTGAGGAAAGGCGCAACTTGCTGCTGGCCGTTTACCTCTCCCATGTCCCGGAGGGCAAGAGGCAGCAACTGCTCGAGCTTTTAAGGGAGGCCCGCGATCTTTTTGAGCGCGAGGATATCCTGCAGGGAGATATCCTAAACGACAAAGATAATCTTGATCATTAAGCCTCTTCCCTAAACATTATCATCGGTGACGATCGGCTGTTCTTGATCATCTTCCTTTTTTAAAGCTCTTTTCTTTAACCGCCCCCGGACTATTGCCCAGATAATAAAACCGATAGCAAGGATAACTACCAGGGCCGGGATCAGGGCGGTGAAAAGAATTATTAAGCCTGAAACAGCGTTGAGGATAAAATTTATGCTGCCCACAAATGCTTCAGAGATACGAGTTCCGAGATTGTGAAAAGCATGGGGGGATACTGTTCCAGTCGGGATGGCTTCTTCCCGCAGGGAAATGTCGATCGTTGCATAGGTCACCTGGTCCTTCAGGCTGGTTAGCCTGGCACTCATCGACTCAATTTCGCCCCGGACCCGGTTTAATTCTTTTTCCACTTCGAGCACATCTTCTACCGTATCCGCCATCTCCAGGATTTCTGTCAACCTTTCTTCCTGGGCTTTCTGGTTGTTGAGACGGGACTCGAGATCGATATAGTGCATGGTAATATCCTCAAGTTCGGTCTGGATGTTGGTTGCTTTGCCCAGGGTTTCCAGTTGCTCCAGAACGGGTTCGAAGCTGGCTTCTGGAACCCGCAAGGTTGCTCTTGCCCCGTATTGCCCCTCCCTGATTTCATAAACATATAAATTAGACACCAGGCCTTCTGCATCCTGAACAATTTTTTGCACTTCCTGCAGCTTTTCCCTGGTGTCGGATACGGATAAATCAATCGAGCCTCTGCGGATTACGTGCCTGAGAGAAGGCTCCCCCACACCTGGTGCTGATGGGTCATAATCGGGGCTATCCGGCTTGCTCCGGGCCATTTCCAATTCTTCCTGCACATATTCTTCTTCAAGTAAATATTCCTCCATCGGCATTCCCGGTGCAGTATCTACAGAATCCTGCGACACTTCCCTGTAAGCATATTCAAGCGGGGAAGCGCAGGAAGAGAGTATTAATACAGATAACCCGGCCAGCAGTATAACTACAGTGCTGGATAATAGCTTTTTTAAGCTCTTTTTCAAGCGCATAATCGTCACCCTCCTTTTGACAAATAGACTGCCGGGCTTAATAAATGGTTCCCAGTTTCCGGTATTTTATATGGCCCTGTGGCCCAGCCCGATGGCGACATCGTTACGGTGCAGGAGGCCGATACCAAAAAATATGGAAACAGCTATATGGGTGCCGCCTCTTGCTATGCCTACCTTTCCTCCCACATTTAGGCCCAGGGCCTTGGGCATAATTTGCGAAAGCGCTTCCCGGGTGGCCCCGGCAACAGCACCGTCGGAGTGGCTGGAATCATCGATGATCCCTTCCCGTTTGGAAGCCACAACCGCCCTTTCCACCACTTTTTGCAGGGAGCTTAAAAATTCTCCCCCGTAGTCAACAGCCAGGGACTGGATTCCTTCTTCCTTATGGCTTTGTTTTAGTTTCATTTCTTCTTCCCTGGAACTGGTCATTGCTATACAGATTGCTGCTTTCGCTACATCCCGGCTTTCCATGGTTACCACCCCTTTGTAACTAATCCAGATACCTGTTTAATTATCCCCTTTACCACCTTAAGGGGCAAGCAAAAAAATAAAAAAGGCGGTGGTGATTATGAAAGTGTTTTCCGCTATTATGGTATAATTAAAATGGAGGTATAGAGTGATGAAGGAAAATTATTGCAGTGCGTGCGGGCAGGAATTCAAAAACAATGAACTGAGCGTGCGCTGCCGTTTATGCATGAGTAACTATCATGCCCGGTGCTGGGAAAAAACCGGTGGATGCACCACCTGGGGTTGTACGGGTAAGCCGGAGCTCGGCAGCGATCAGGATGAAGTAACCTACAAGCGCTGCCCCTTTTGCGGTGAAAAAATTATCGATTTTGCGGTTAAATGCCGCTACTGCCGCTCATCGCTTCTTGCCCCGGAAAAGGGTAAAGAAGAGGATACAGTCAGGGATAAGGCGCAGGTTAACCCTGAATTTAAAAAGGATCCGATCCTGACCAGCCTTTTAAACCTGATTTTCCCCGGAGCCGGGTATATGTACCTGGGATATTTTAGTAAGGGGTTCATGTGGTTTTTAGTTGCTGTTGGGGCCTGGTTTTTAACCCGCGGCATCGGGTTGATCGCCGTTTATCTATGGGTCATGTATGATTCGGCCCGTCAGGCGAGAGCGATGAACCGCGGCGAATATGAACCATCCCGGAAAACCATGGAGCGCCCATGAGACAGTAGTCTTCAACATGCTATGGATAGATTAACCTGGCCTGGTAAACAACACGATGCGGTTGCTGTTGGTGCCGGCCCGGTTATTTTTTATACCCCATATATTAGATGTTTTGGTGAAATTTTGTTGGTTGACCATAACCCCGGCACAGGTAAAGCCGCACTGCAATCCCAGCGGGACTACCGTTTCTTCCAGGTTGATTTTTCCGCCTCTTACTTCTCCTACTTCAAAAGCTACCCATCCTCCCGGCCTGGTTATGCGGAATAATTCTTCAAACACACCTTTCATGATTGATGTCCATTCCTTCAGGGAGGAGGCCATGGTTATTTTTTTATCAATAGTGTTCATATCAATACAGTTAAACCAGCAGCGCAGCCAGTTGTCTGATGAATACTGAACGACATTGAGGAAAGGGGGAGAAGTAACGGTCAGGGTTATGCTTTGATCCGTAAGTTCACAGGTCCGGGAAGCATCTTTTTCCAGGAACAGGGCACTTTGGGAAGCTTCCTTGAGGCGCCTGATCTGTCCCTCATCCATGTTGCGCATTAACTGTTTGCTTTTATGGGCAATGATCGCTTTAGTGTTGCGGTATTCCGGTTTTTGATTTCGTTTCAGGTTTATTCTTATCTGGCTTTCCGCCGATACAGCCTGGTTGGGAGGCATGGTATAGACCGAAAAAAACCCTTTTGAATGCCCGCTCAGGCGGTTGGTTGCCACCATCCTGATCCACCGGTCAATTTGATCTTCTGTCCCGTTGTTCCTTTTAGCATCCAGGTAATCCCGCAGGGATAGAATTTCTGCCTCAGTTTGAGGGTGATAGAACATGGATAAGTCCAGTTCAGAATTGCTATTACAGGTGTAGGGAATTTCTGAGAGGCGTTTTTCGATTGCTCTTAATGGAGGCGGGTCCAGGCGTGGCTCGGTTAAAATCTTGCTTAATGGATTGATATCGTTGGCTGCCACTTTACGGCCATGAAGGGCGGCTTCCAGGATTGTGGTGCCCCTGCCGGCAAAAGGGTCGTAAACGGTATCGCCCGGACCGGTTAAAAGCTCGATAAAAAACCGGGGCAGCTGGGGTTTAAAACAGGCCCGGTAGGATATTTCCTGGATCGAGGCAGTTTGCCTCTGCCGGGAAGTCCAGTATTCGTTGATGAAAATTGGAACAACAGCTTCGCCGAAAGCCGCTTCCTCTGTAATGGTTGTACTCGGGGGATCATCCAGTATGCTCAGCTGGGCTTCTTCGGTGAAACTGTATTTTTCCAGGTATTCGGTTATAGACTTAACAGTTGGCAAAAGGGGTCACCTTGGAAAAGTTGATCAGGACACCGGTTCATTGTTTTTACAGTGTTCGCAAAGTCCGTAAAAATTGACCCGGTGTTCTTTCACCGCATGGTTGGTAAATGAGTTGGCTTTTTGATTTAGTTCTTCCATAACCGGGATTGGTACGTCGTAAATTGAGTCACATTCCTGGCAAATAAAATGGTAATGGGGTTCAACATTGCCGTCAAAACGATCGAAGCTGCTACCCGATTCGATCCTGGTTATCAAGTTCTGATCGAGCAGAATGTTCACGTTACGATAAACCGTCCCCATGCTCAGGTTGCTGAATTCTTTTTTTAGTTCGTCATAAATCCAGCTGGCCGTGGGATGGGTATCTGTACTCTTCAGGATATTTAGAATTTCTTCCCTTTGTCTGCTCCGTTTGTACTTGTGTCTAATCATGATGTTATTAATCAACCCTTTACC
>PUKV01000024.1 GCA_003550645.1 Syntrophomonadaceae bacterium
GATGATGATGAGATTGAATGCGTGCTGATGCGGGCCCAGGAAATCCCTAAATATGTCGAAGACCAGGTCCTTGACGTTGGGTTGACCGGAAAAGACTGGATCAACGAGACTGCCGCCGATGTAAAAGAAATAGCCGACCTGAGTTATTCCAAGCGGGGACTGCGCCCGGTCAGGCTGGTATTGGCCGTGCCCAATGACTCAGAGATTAATTGTGTCGAAGATTTGGAAGGTAAGCGAATAGCCACTGAACTGGTTGGATCTACCAGGCGCTACCTGGAAGAAAAAGGGGTAAATGCTTCGGTCTCTTTTTCCTGGGGAGCCACTGAGGTCAAGCCGCCCCTGCTGGCGGATGCAATTGCCGAATTAACCGAAACCGGACGTTCTCTCAAGGCCAACCAGCTGCGGATCATTGAAACTATCCTGGTTTCAACACCCCGCATAATCATGAACCATACCAGCCATGATGATTCCTGGAAAAGGAAAAAGGTGGATCGGATGGTAACGCTGCTTAAAGGAGCCTTACTGGCAGAACAGAAAGTAATGCTCAAGATGAACGTGCACAGCAGCAACCTGGAACAGGTCATAGAGCTGCTCCCGGCGTTAAGGAAACCGACTATTTCCAACCTGATTGCCGATGAATGGGTGGCTGTCGAAAGTGTAGTTGATGAAAAGAAAGTCAGGAGTTTGATCTGTGAATTGCAGGAAGCCGGCGCCGAAGGCATCCTGGAATTTCCTATGAATAAAATAATTCCATAATAAAGACTGAAAAGAGGGATTGATAATGGAAAAAGAAACTCAGCCGGATGCCGGTACTGGTTTAAAAGAGGCAGCCCACAGGCCGCAGGTACTCTGGGTGGTTATCGCTGTACTCCTGGTTGCAGTTATAGTTTTAGGAGCAGCAATGCTGCAGGATGATCCAGGGGAAGACCGGGTCGCAGCCGTGGTTAATGGCGATCCAATTATGGCAGATGAGCTTTTTGACTTGATGTATGCCCAGGGCGGCAGTGAAGTTCTCGATCAACTAATAACCAGGCAGTTGATTATCCAGGAAGCGGGCAAGCTGGGGATAACTGTTGGTGAAGACGATCTTGATGCTGAAATCGACAAAATTGTTGAAGAAAATTTCATGGGTTCTGAAGATGAGTTCTTGATGCTGCTCGACCAGTATGGTATTACCATTGAAACTTTCCGCGAAGATGCCCGTTTAAATTTGTTTGCCCGCGAGATAGCCATGGAACAGGCTGATCTAAGCGAAGAGGAAGGCAGGGCTTTTTTTGAAGAGAACCGCCACCTTTATCAACAGCAGGAAGAAGTTGAAGCCAGGCATATCCTGGTTGAAACTGAAGCCGAGGCGGAAGAAGTAGTCCGGTTGCTTGCCGAAGGTGAGGATTTTGCCGGGCTGGCTGAAGAATATTCAACTGACCAGTCCAACAAGGACGATGGTGGTTATCTTGGTTTTTTCAGCCGGGGAAGGATGGTTGAGCCTTTTGAAGAAGTTGCTTTTTCCCTTGAACCGGGAGAGTATAGTGATCCGGTGGAAACAGATTTTGGATACCATATTATCGAGGTCCTGGATCGCAGGGACGAAGAAGAAGTTAGTTACGAAGATGTCAGTGAACAGGTTATGGAAGCCCTGGCTGATGAGCAGGTTTCCATCGTTTTTAATGAGTTATTACCAGAGCTTTATGAGCAGGCTGATATTGAGTATATACTTTAAAAAACGCATTCCTATTTGCGCTGTAAACCGGCCAGTTTAAGCGCCGCCTGGTGGGCTTTTTCTTCCAGGGAATCGTCAAGTTCCTGGAAGCTGCTATCCTGGTTACGGTAGGCTAAAGCTTTTTGGAGTAAATAATCTGTCAGCAAGGGGTTTTTAGGAAGAAGTGAACCATGCAGGTAGGTGCCGATTACGTTTTTGTAAACGGCGCCTTCTGTTTTATCGGTGCCGTTATTGCCGTGACCGTGTAAAACTGTGCCCAGTGCCTGCAGGTTTGGGCCGAGATAGGTTCTGCCGCCGTGATTTTCAAAGCCGACCAGGGTCCGGGGTGGTTCCCAGAGGGAGCAATTGATGGCGGCATTGCCAATCAGTCTGCCTTTACCTTTTTCAGTGTAAAGATCCATTATATCCAGGCCTTCGATTTTTTCGCCCTGTGCGGTTATGTAATACCGGCCCAGTAGTTGGTAAGAGCCGCAGACAGCAAAAATAACCATGTTTTCTTCAACTGCTTTGAGCATATCCCTGCTGCGCCCTTTCAAGTCTTCCGCCACCATTTTTTGATCACTATCCTGCCCGCCACCCATAAACAAGAGATCACATCTAGAAAAAGCAATATCATCGCCCGGATTTACAGGGATGATATTGACATCAATACTGCGCCATTCGGCCCGGCGGCAGAGAGCAAGCATGTTGCCCCGATCACCATACAGGTTTAAGTGGGTGGGATAGAGGTGATATATGTTAATTCTACTCATCAATACTCCTCCCAGTAGGGGTTTCCCAGGCCCATTTTGTTTAAATAACGCCTGATATCCAGCATAGCTGTATAAGTGGGGAGAATAAACAGTTTGCTCTCCGGCCCGGTTTGTCTGAGGGCCAGTTCGACAGCCTTTTCGAAGTTTTCTTCCACCTGCACCTGTCCTGGTTCAAAACCGGCATACTTGAAGCGGACGGCCATATCCCAGGCCCGTAAACCCGTAGCGATAACCGAGGAAAAGCGATTTTTTACAGCTGCAAGCTGCTCAAAATCCACATCCCAGAGCCAGGATACATCTGTACCGTCGGCGATCCTGTCGTTAATGGCTACAACAAGGGTGATTTTACCCGGCTGGTTCAGGATGGTGCGCAGTATTTCATTAGCCCCAACCGGATTTTTGATCAAGGCCATGATCATTTCCTTGCTGTCTTTTTGAAACCGCTCCATCCTGCCAAAAGAAGGAACTGCATTTTTTAAAGCTTCACTGATGATCGGGGTGGATATGTAAAAAGCCCGGGCGCAGGTTATTGCAGCCAGGACATTATAGAGGTTATAGATCCCAAGCAGGGGCACCTCCAGTTCCAGCGTTTGATCCGGCAATTTCACTTCAATCTGGTTGATGCCCTCGCCGGTTACTCTGCGGCCGGTAAGCCTTACATCCGGTTCAGGTCTTTTGTAACTGCAAGAGGGGCAGTGGAAATGGCCGATATGGGCAAAATAAATCTTCACATATTCAAGTTTGTGTGAACAGTTGGGACAGGCTTTAACATCCCGGCCTGTATTTTGGAAATCATCGGGGGGGAGATCCAGTTCAAGTCCGTAAGTCCACCGCTTTGTTTTTTTGCTCTTTGTAAGAGAAGCCAGGGAAGGGTCATCGGCATTGATGATTTGAAAACTCCCCACAGGTGCAGCATCAAGCCCTTTCTTGATCAAGGCCTGGATGGAGTCGATCTCGCCAAAACGATCCAGCTGATCTCGGAAGATATTGGTAACTACTATGCCCCGCGGCTGCAGGCTGGTTGTCACATCCGGAAAAGCTCCTTCATCGACTTCCATCACCGCAATATCCCCGTCCATGCGGCCCTTCCAGGAGCAATTCTCTATTAACGTTGAAGCGATGCCCCAGGCCAGGTTAGAACCGGACTGATTATGAATACACTTTAAACCTGCTTTATCCAGGATATCGTTGATCAAAGAAGCGGTTGTTGTTTTTCCGTTGGTGCCGGTGATCATAATCGTGCCGCGTTTTAACCGGCCGGCCAGCATGAAGCTCAGGTCGGGCGCAATTGAAAGGGCTGCCCTGCCCGGCAGGGTTGTGCCGCCCCGTCCCAGCTTCCTTGTCAGGAAGATAAGAATTTTACCAATCCAAATGGCACCTAAAAGCCTCAGCCCGGGTGGCCTCCCTCCGGTAAACCCCGCATTTTCGTTTTGCTGCTGGTTGTTTTCCACTTCCAAGCTCTTTAAAACTCGCTCTTTACAATTTTGCCATACACTGGACCATGTCGGCCCTGGTAACGACGCCAACCAGCTTGTTATTGCCATCCACAACCGGGATCCGGTTGATATTGCGCCGGTTCATCAACCTGGCGATATCAGTGGCTTCGGCTTCTACATTGACAGTGAAGACTTTTTTGGTCATTACTTCGCTCACCCTGGTCTGGTGCAGGCTGTCCATACCTTTGCGCATGGTGGCCAGTGTTGAAACATCGACATAAGGTGAAATCCATCCAGACAGGTTGGTGTGGGGTACGACCTTGATTTTTTCAGAATAGCGGATTATATCCGTATCTGAAATAATCCCGACGATTTTTCCCTCGTTGTTTACAACGGGAAGGCCGCTGAAACGGTGCTCAGCTAAAAGCTCTATGGCTTCCCGCAGGGTTTTGTCTTCATGAATACTGATCGGCGGTGAACTCATTATATCCCTGGCTTTTTGCATCTTATACCTCCGGATTATTATAATATAAATAATTTTAATTCTATATACTCTTTAGTTTTCCTGCAATATTTTACTGGCCGTACTTAAGGGCATCGACAAAAATTTCCTGAAAATCCTGGCGAGTTGATAGCTCTAAATGTTCGACTTTGCCAGGCAGAGCGAAGGCTCGTTCACGGATTGACTTTGAGGCCAGGGCCATCCTTGAGCCGTCACCTGCTGCATTTCCTACGGCTGTTATTTTTTCCGGTGCAAGCCGGGGTAAAAGTCCGATGGTCAGGGCGCTTTCCTTGCGCACGTAGTTTCCGAAGGCACCGGCCAGGAGGACTTCATCCAGGTCCTCTTCTTTAACCTCTGCTTCCTTCAACAGGATCTTCAACCCGGCATAGATTGCTCCCTTGGCCAGCTGCAGCTCTCGCAAATCACCCTGGCTGAGGACGATATCCTCACCGGTTTCGGAATCACTGCCCGGAACCAGGATAAACTCCAGGCCGTTATCTCCCTGTTTAATCCTTTTTTTAAATTTATCGGGTGCTTGATCAGGATTATCTTCAGGATTGATTAACCTTCCAGTCTTATCGATTAAACCGGCATCAACCAGGGCAGCAGCAGAATCGATTAACCCTGAGCCGCAGATCCCTATTGCCGGGGCATCGTCTATAGTGTCGATTACAAAGTCAGAATCAATGAACTGAACGGCTTCAACTGCCCCTGCCGAGGCACGCATACCCTGTTTGATCTGGGCTCCCTCGAAGGCCGGCCCGGCTGCGGTCGAACAGGCCATCAGCCTGCCGTTGGCGGCCAGGACCAGTTCTCCGTTGGTCCCTATATCAATGGCGGCGCAATTACTTGTGCGCTTATCCATTTCGGTAGCCAGGATAACACCCAGGGTATCCGATCCTACATACCCGGCAATGTTGGGCAGGAAGGTTACCCGCCCGGCCGGGTTGATGTCCAGGCCAAGCTCTGATGCTTCCACTTCCAAAGCCCTGCTGTAGGCCGGAATGAAAGGAGCCGGGGCCAGGTAGGTTGGGTCCACTCCCATGAACAAATGACTCATGGTAGTATTGCCAACGGCTATGATTTCATAAACCCGGTCCCTGGCTATTTTTGTTTGTTTTAAAAGATCCTTGATGATTTCATTGGCTGCTTCGATTACCTTGTCCTGGAGTTGTTTTAGTTCATGCTTACCTTCGGAGGCATGATTAATACGGGAAATAACATCTGCCCCGTATATGTTTTGAGGGTTGGTAGTGGCAGTGACGGCAATTACTTCTGCTTTCTGCAGATCTAGCAGGGAGCCCATGATCGTGGTGGTGCCGATGTCAAAAGCAATGCCAAAAAGCTGATCACTGGTGTCACCCGGTTCGATGGATATAATCCTGTTCCCGGCAATGGCGGCTGTAACTGTGTAATTATTGTTGCGGAGCATTCCAGGAAAACCGGACAGCTCACGCAGCTTTATGGTCAAATCCTCCCGATCCAGCTGCTTTAGCAGACGTTCCAGGTCGGCTGTTTGATCCTTGACTGCCGGGCGGCTCAATTTGACCGCTATTTTTTCTACCACCGGTTCGGCTTCTAAGTCTTCAACCCCTCCGGCCAGGGTTGTTTTGCGCAGGTGGGCTTCTTTTTGAACCGGCACTTCTACGGTAAGGTCTTCTTTAACCTTTTTCTGGCAGGATAGCGCCCATCCTTCAGCCAGTTCTTTTTCAGAAAGGTGCTTTTTTTCCGCTTTGGTCGGGTTGCCGGGGTCACCCTTGACTATTTTAACCCGGCATTTACCGCAGGTTCCTTTGCCGGCGCAATCGCCTTCAATATATAGGCCGGCCTGATCGGCCGCTTGCAAAAGGTTGGTCCCGGTTTCAACTTCGATTTCTTTATTCTGGGGGGTGAACACAAGCCTGGGCATAATGGAACACTCCTTATAACATAAATAAAGCAACCTTAAGCAGGTTGCTCCTTGGAATATGGTGCGCCCGCAGGGATTCGAACCCCGACTTCAGGCTCCGGAGGCCTGCGTGATATCCCTTTCACCACGGGCGCCTGAATTCCTTGCACATTGATATGATAACACCAAGCTCAGGGCAAGTCAAACCCACCCGACCTATGACACGGTATGCTGGGACTGCAGGTTGTGCCCGTTAGCCGAGACCAGGCAATATGAAGATTTTCGCCTGGCGGCATTTGAAGTTGGGTCAATCCGGTAATATAATATGGACAGGACAGTATCTAATATAATTATCTGGGAAGGAGATCACATTGTTTTCAGGAAAACACGGCAAATACCTGATCACCGGTAAGCCTGGAGCGGGCAAGACCACTGCCATCATGAAATTAGCCCGGGAGTTTGAAGGTGGGGCAGCCGGGTTTTATACAGCAGAAGTAAGGAAGGGCAACAGCCGTATGGGCTTTGAAATTGTATCCCTCTCTTCCGGTCAAAAAGCTTTGCTTGCCCATGTAGACTTCAACTCTTCCAAGCGGGTCGGTAAATATGGTGTATATCCTGAAAGCCTAAACCCTTTTTTGGAAGAAATAGAGGAAGTTCTGAAAAAACAGGAACCTGGTTTAATCCTGGTTGATGAAATTGGCAAAATGGAACTTTTCTCTCAAAGATTTAAAGAAGTTGTATTGAATGCTGTCAATTCAAGCTATCCCCTGGTTGCCACCATTATGAACCGTTCAGAGCCTTTTTGCGATACTTTGAAAAACAGGCCCGAAGTTAGGCTGCTTGAGCTGAATTATGAAAACCGTGCTATAATCACTACTGAATTGCTGAATGAAATCAGGGCCGACTTGTGATCAGATCATGGTGGGTCAAGGATTATGAGTTAAATGGTGCCACGAAGAGTGCTTTAAGCGGTACCCGGGGAACGGTTCGAGCGTCCCCAAACACAGCGTTGGCATGAGGGATGACAGCTGAAACGTCCCCGTGTCATGCGTCCCCGTGTCATGTGGGGATGACAAATGAAACGTCCCCGTGGCTTGCCCGTGGCTTGTGCCAGGGTCGTAAATTTAAGATACTGGGAGGATTGATCTTGCTAACTAACTATACAGAACAGTATTTGCCAAACGGAATCAGGTTGCTATTTATGCCCACGGATAAGTTCAAAACTATTTCCATGGGCCTGTTCCTGCACCAGGAGTTAAACCCTGACCTGGCGGCCTTGAATGCTTTACTGCCGGCGGTCATGGAACAGGGGAGCAGGCAGTACCCTGACAAATTAACCCTGCAGCGTAAACTGGAAAGCCTTTATGGTGCTGATCTCAATGCCGACATCCTTAAAAGTGGGGAGCGCCATGTTATTGCTTTTGGTTGTGAATCGGCGCATGACAAGTTCCTGGGTGAAAACGGAGCCCTGCTAAAACAGGGAATGTCGGTACTCGGTTCTGTAACAGGGGATCCGCTGGTTGATAACGGCAGTTTTAACAAAGACTACGTAAACCAGGAAAAGATCCAGCTGATTAAAGATATCAAGGCCATGTTAAATGATAAAGCCACTTATGCCTATGAGCGCTGTATTGCCCTGATGTGTGCCGAAGAAAAGTTTGGCACCTACAAGCTTGGAACAATTGATGATTATGCAAATATTGACGAAGAAGCGCTCTACCATTATTATAAGCAGGTTTTTTCCTCCAACCCTATTGACCTGTATGTGATCGGTGATTTAAGGGAACAGGAAGTTTTAGAGGCTGCCGGTGAAGCATTTAATTTTCCCCGCAATGTGGAGCAGAGCCGCCTTTCGCCTACAGAGATAAACCGCCCGGTGCAGGAAGTTCGTTATCACGAGGAAGCGCTTCCTGTCAACCAGGCTAAATTAGTGCTCGGGTTCCGGACCTACACCGCTTACGGCGATGCCCTGTACTGCCCCCTTTTAGTTTACAGCGGCATTCTCGGTGCGTTCCCCCACTCCAAGCTGTTTATGAAAGTCCGCGAAGAAGCCGGCCTGGCCTATTACGTACACTCCCGGTTGGAAAGGCATAAGGGCTTGATGATCATATCTGCCGGTATTAATTATGAAGACTATGAAAAGGCCCTGGAAATTATTCACCGTCAGCTTGATGATATGGCTGCAGGCGAAATCAGCGATACAGAACTGGGTAACACAAAGCAGGGTTTGATTAACCGCCTGCGTTCTCAGCAGGACAGTCCTATCCAGCTAATCAGCACCCACCTGGATAGCTCAATCGGGGGTAAAACTTATACCGCTGAAGAGCTGATTGCAGGCATTGAAGCTGTTGGCAGGCCGGAGATCCAGGCAGCAGCCGAAAGAATAAAACTTGACACCGTGTATGTCCTGCGGCCGCGGGAAGGAGGCAGTAAATAATGAGAGAAAATTTTAGGCTGATTGAAAACAGGGAACTGCATGAAACTCTTTACCATTACCGGGTTTACCCGGGATTGGATTTATATGTCCTGCCCCGGCAGGGTTACCAAAAGAAATATGCTGTTTTTTCTACCTGCTTTGGCTCTGTAGACAACCGGTTTCGGGTCGAACCGGACCCGGAAATAACCGAACTGCCCGACGGGGTAGCCCATTTCCTCGAACACAAACTGTTTGAAGATGAGCGGGGCAATGTATTTGACCGTTTTGCCGCTCTTGGCGCATCCCCCAATGCCTTTACCTCTTTTACCCAGACCTCGTACCTTTTTTCCTGCACTGCCAATTTTGAACAAAACCTGGAGCATCTGCTCAATTTTGTCCAGGAACCATATTTCACGGAAAAAACTGTCCAAAAAGAACAGGGCATTATCGGGCAGGAAATAAAAATGTATGAGGATCATCCCCACTGGCGGGGTTTCTTCAACCTTTTAGCCGGGCTCTACCAGGAGCATCCGGTTCGCAATGATATTGCCGGGAGTTTAGAAAGCATCTCCCGGATCACGCCGGAACTGCTTTACCGCTGCTACAATACTTTTTATCACCCCAGCAATATGGCCGTTTTTGTTGTAGGTGATCTTGATCCTGAACAGGTCGGCCGGCAGGTGGAAGATAATCTCTCCGGGCGCAATTACGGGGCGATGGGAAAAATTGTCCGAGTATTTCCCGATGAACCGGATCAAGTAAAGCGGCAAAAGACTGTCCAGGAACTGGTAGTTTCCGAACCGATCATGTTTCTCGGTTTTAAAGACAACCGGGCGGCGGATCTTGAAAAGAAATATTTGATGCGTCGTGAACTGCTGATGGAGTTGCTGCTAGACATCCTCTTCGGCTCAAGCGAGCAGCTCTACAACGATCTCTACCGGGACAACCTGATTGATGAAAACTTTGGCTCTGAGTATACCGCTGAAACTAATTATGGTTATGCCATGATCGGGGGAGAAACCAGGGATCCCGATCAGCTTTACACCCGGATCATAGATGCGGTCGAAGCTTTGAAAAAAGAAGGTATCACTGACGAGCAGTTTGAACGGCACCGCCGCAAACTGCTGGGCGGTTACATCAGGCGCTTTAATTCGCTTGAATTTATCGCCAACAATTACCTGGCCTACCGGTTCAGGGATAATGAAATGTTTGATTTGCCCTCTATACTGCAAGATATCAAAAAGGAAGAAGCCGTGGCGGTGGCCGAAGAAAACCTCGATCTATCCTATCATGCCCTGTCACTGGTGATGCCGCAGCAGGAAGAGTAACTGCGCATGCATCTTAAAATGTGCGGCTTCACAAAATCCTATTGATTTTTATGGTGAATCGGGTTAAAATGGCACCATTGGTGTGCACAATAATGTGCACAATGCAACAGGAGGCCTGATTATGAATAATTTTACCGGGTATGTTAACCCCCACCTGGGTGAGATGCTCGAAAACATCAAGCTTGATCAGAAATACCTGCGGGGGGAGGGCTGCTACCTGTATGACGAAAAAGGGAACTGTTACCTCGACTGCATCGCCGCTTACGGAGCCCTGCCTTTCGGGCATAATCCCGGCCGGATCTGGGAAGCGATCAACACTTACCGGGATTCGGTTGAACCTAATTTTGTCCAGCCTTCTGCCCTCGATGCTGCCGGAGAGCTTGCCCGGCGTTTGGTTAAACTGACCCCGTCAGGGCTTGACTACGTTACTTTTGCCAACAGTGGAGCCGAAGCTGTTGAAGCGGCCATCAAACTTTGCCGTTCGGCAACCGGGCGCCCGGGGATTCTTGCTACTGAAAACAGCTTTCACGGCAAACCTCTTGGGGCCCTGTCAGCTACCGGTAACAGCGGCTACCAGGAAGCTTTTTATGCCCCGGCCGAATATTTTGGGCACATAAAGTTCGGCGATGCCGGAGCCCTGGAAGCTGAACTAAGTGCCAGTCCTGAGAGTTATGCCGCTTTTCTGGTTGAACCGATCCAGGGTGAAGGAGGCATTGTGGAAGCGCCTGCCGGTTACCTGGCCGCAGTTAAAGAAATATGTGAGCGCCATGGAGTCCTTTTGGTCCTGGATGAGATTCAGACCGGGCTGGGGCGGACCGGCAGCCTGTTTGCCTTTGAGGAGGAAAAAATTGTGCCCGATGTGCTGGTCCTGGCCAAGGCCCTTGGAGGAGGGCTTATGCCAATCGGTGCCTGTATCAGTTCAGCCAATGCCTATACCGAAGAATTTGCGATGAAGCACTCATCCACTTTTGCCGGCAATTCCCTGGCCTGCCGGGTTGGTCTCAAAGTTCTCGAAGTGCTGACCGAAAAAGAAGGCGCAGCAATCGGTCATGTAAAAAAGGTCGGCCAAATATTGCAAGAAGGCCTGCTTGGTTTGCGCAATCAATACCCGGACCTGGTTAAAGCGGTCAGGGGCCGGGGTTTAATGCTGGGCCTCGAATTTAATATGGATCGAGAGCAGTTTCCGGGCAGCTTGCTCGGAGTGATGGCCGAGCAGGAACTGCTGACCCCGGCTATTTCTTCCTACCTTTTAAACGTTGAGAAAATCCGGGTTGCTCCCACCCTGAATGGAAACGAAGTTATCCGCATTGAACCGCCTCTAACTATTACTGAAGAACAGTGCCGGGAAGCTTTGCAGAAGCTGGAATCAATGCTTAAAGTTTTAAACGAAGGTAACACCGCTCGCTTCCTGGCTTACCTGGTCAGGCCGGAGGTTGGAAATGATTTTCCCAGGTTCGAACCGTTCCCGGAAAACGATGTCGAGCCCACCGGGGATCCCTCTGAGGGGCGCTTTGCTTTCCTGATTCATGCCCTCGCCCTGGAAAGCTATCACCAGTTCGATAACAGTTTACTGGCATTTACTGAACAGGAACTGGCCGAATTGACCGGAAGGTTTGGCGATATGGTCGGACCCTTTGTAGCCGGAAAAACGAGGATTTACTCCCAGGCCGGCCGCACTGCTTACGGCGAATTTATCGCTTTGCCCAGGACTACGGATGAGTTTTTAGAGATGCCCCGCAAACAGGCAATGGAAGAGTTGAAGGCTGCCGTGGCCCTGGCTCGCGACCGGGGAGCGCGCATTGTAGGTTTGGGGGCTTTTACAGCCGTTGCCTCCATGGGCGGGCTGTATCTCAAAAACGAAGGGGTGCCTATCACCACGGGTAACAGCTATACCGTGGTTGCCGCTGTTGATGCCGTCAACACGGCTACAGAAAGGCTGCACATGGATCGTTCCGGGATCACTGCCGGCATCGTCGGCGCCACCGGTTCAATTGGTAAGGGTATTTCCCTCCTGTTGTCGGAAACTGTTCCCCGCCTGGTTCTGATCGGCAATCCCAACAATACAACAGCCAGCGAAAGGCTGCACCTGGTAGCTGCGGAGATCTACCGGTACCAGTCCGCCCTCCTTCAGCAGGGGCGCCGCCTGAAACCGGGCAGTATGGGCCACCTGCTGGCAGAATGCGAAGCGCTGCCCTCACCTGATGCGCCCATGGAAGAATTCGAAGCTTTCGCCGAAGGAGAAGGGCGCAGAAAAGGCCTGATCGAGTTTTCCACCGATATAGATACGGTCCTCTCCAGGGCCGATGTGGTGATCAGTGCCACCAGCGCTACAGGTAAGGTGATCCATGCCGGTAACCTCAAGCAAGGTGCTGTAGTATGTGATATATCCCGCCCGGCCAATGTTAGTGAAGAAGTTGACGAGGCCCGCCCGGATGTCCTGGTCATTGACGGGGGAGTTATCGAGGTGCCCGGGCTGCCCTCGTTTGGCTGGGACTTTGGCTTTGAACAGGGCCTGGCTTACGCCTGCATGGCGGAGACGATGCTGCTGGCCCTGGAACAGCGCTACAAGCACTTCAGCCTTGGTTCTTCAGGCGTCAACCTGGAGACGATCCTGCAGACCCGTTACTGGGCCGAGGAACACGGGTTTAAACTGGCTAATTTCCGCAGTTTTAACCGTCCCCTCAGCGACGAAAAATGGCAGAAACTGCTTGAGAAAAGGCAGGAGTTGTCCCTCCGCTGAAAACTGTGATAAAATAAACAGGTATTTAATAGATTATCTTATCTGCTGAGCAGTAACAGATTACTATGTGGAGAGGGTGACTGAAGTGGATCAAAAAGCCGGGCAGGAGAAAGACAACCAGCAGAAAGAATTTGTCAAAGCCATTACCCCAAAATCAGTTGATTATTCGCAGTGGTATATCGATGTTATTTTAAAAGCAAAGTTAATGGATTACGCCCCTATAAAAGGCTTTATGGCCATTCGGCCGGCCGGGTATGCTCTCTGGGAAAGAATCAAGGAGCAGTTTGACCGCCGGTTTAAGGAAACGGGCCATGAAAATGCCTATTTCCCCATGTTTATCCCCCAGGAGCTTTTGGAAAAAGAAGCGGAACATGTTGAAGGGTTTGCCCCGGAAGTGGCCTGGGTTACCAAAGGCGGGGACGAGATATTAAGCGAGCCCCTGGTAGTCAGGCCGACCTCTGAAGCAATAATATGTGACTTTTATTCACGCTGGGTCCAGTCCTGGCGGGACCTGCCGGTGCTGATCAACCAGTGGTGCAATGTTGTGCGCTGGGAAAAATCAACCCGTCCCTTCCTGCGCACCTCTGAATTTTTATGGCAGGAAGGTCATACCTGTCACCGCAGTGAAGAAGAAGCCGAGGAAGAAGCCCTTAAGATGCTCGAGGTATACCGGGAATGCATTGAGACCGAGATGGCTATTCCAACTGTGGTTGGGCTTAAGACGGATCGTGAAAAATTTGCCGGAGCCCTGCGCACATATACCGTCGAAGCCTTGATGAGTGACGGAAGAGCCCTGCAGGCCGGCACTTCTCACAACCTGGGTCAGCATTTTGCCAGGGTTTTTGATATTAAGTTCCTGGACCAGGATGATCAATTAAAGTATGTCTGGCAGACCTCCTGGGGAGTGTCCACCAGGCTGATTGGAGCCTTGATCATGGTTCACGGGGATGATCGCGGTTTGAAAATTCCGCCTCGTATTTCGACCTACCAGGCCGTAATTGTGCCTATTCTAACCAAGAAAGACCGTGAAAAGGTACTGCAATCTGTCCGTGAATTGGCCGACCAGCTTAAAGATGTGGTCAGGGTCAAGCTCGATGATCGCGAAGAGTACTCACCCGGCTGGAAATATAACGACTGGGAAATGCGCGGTGTGCCGGTACGGATTGAAGTTGGCCCCAGGGACCTGGAGCAGGGCAAGGTGGTGGTGGTCCGCCGCGACAGCGGTGAAAAGATCAGTGTAAACAGGGATGAACTGGCTGCTTATCTGCCCCGCTTGATGGAAGAAATTCAAAACGACATGCTGAAAAAAGCCCTTGAGTTCAGAAAAGCTAACACCAACAGGGGATCGGATTACGCAGAATTTGAAAAGATTATGGAAACAGAGCGCGGCTTATACCTCGCTCCCTGGTGCGGTGATGCTGAGTGTGAAGAGAAAGTCAAAGATGATACCAGGGCCACCATCCGCTGTATCCCCTTCGATCAAGGCGCAGAAGGTGAAACCTGCCTGGTGTGCGATAAAAAAGCCGAGCACTCCGTCTATTTTGCCCGGGCTTATTAACGAAGATGAAGCAGAAAAAAAAGGATCTTCGTAAAAAAATAATCCAGGAGCGGGACCGGTTAACCGAAGCAGAAATTGCTGAAAAAAGCGCCCGCATTGCTGAAAACCTGTATAAGCTACCGGCTTACCAGGATGCAAAGGCGGTAATGTTTTTCATTTCTTTCGGCAGCGAGGTTGATACGAGGCCGATGGTTGAAGAGACAATAACAAGGGGCAAGCTGGCGCTTGCCCCGAAAGCTGTACCTGAAACGAAGGAATTAATTCCCTCGGTAATTAAAGATTTTGATCAAGACCTGGTTCCCGGAGCATATAATATCCCGGAACCAGGCGTTGAATCACTGCGCCCCTTAGAGCCCCAAAAAATCGACCTCTTGATCGTCCCCGGCGTCGGTTTTGATCTTGAAGGAGGGAGGCTCGGTTACGGCGGTGGTTATTACGATCGTTTTTTTGAGCGTTTAACCCCCGGGGTTCCGCTTGTAGCCCTGGCTTTTGAGATGCAGATCCTTCCCGATATTCCCCTTGACCAGTGGGACCGGCATGTTGACATCATTATAACCGAAAACAGGATTATTACCAGCAACTAAACTTACGCAGGTAATCTCAGCACCTCCAGTTTTACGGCGGGGCCGGCATACCTCCAAATTTTTCCCTGCGGTTAAAACAGTATCAGGCTTTTCTACTTTTCTTCGGCGGATAAAAAAAACCGTGAAAGAGCATGTCAATAATCATGTTAGCGATTTTTTCCAGGTCCTGTTCACTTTCATTAACTACTTCCCAGATAAAACGATCTACCAGCAAGATATAAGCTTTGGCTCCAAGTTGAATATCAAAATCTTTGGCAAACCCTTGATCCTGGGCGTATTTAAAAGATCGGGCGGAGCTGTCAATGAAATGTTCTTTGACCCCATACCAGTGGGCGGCAATTGATTCCGACTGCCCCAGCGCTTCCTGGTACACTTTCATGATCGGGCGGTGCTGTTCCGCAAGGCGGAAAGAGGTCAAAACTAATTCATAATAAGCATGGCGGGCTTCTTCCAGTGTCTTTGGCGCAAAAGGTACTTCCAGCAAGTTATAGAACTCAACCAGCACGTTGTCGACAACTTTATTCAAGATGTCATCTTTGCCTTTAAAATGGCTGTAGACCGTGCCATAACCTACTTTAGCCTGGTCGCTGATTTTGGCTATAGTTGTTTTGGCGTAGCCTTCGGTGAGGAAAACATCTAAAGCCGTGTCCAGGATTAGCTTTCGCGTGATGCGGCTGCGCAAATAGCGGCGTGGTCTTTTGGGATTGTTTTTTTCCACAGTCAGGGAACCTCCTTCATCTTGTTAGAATAGCTTTACAACTCACTATGATATTTTATCATTTTATTAAAATATTTGCAAAGCTTAATTTTAGATAGAAAAAGTGTCAATGGGCAGAAAAAAGTTACTTTTGCTTTTCACTCTTTCATTTAGTAAGATTAAGGGGTGAATATTCCAGGTGAGGTAAAATAATGGCAATTTATGCGCTTGGCGATTTGCACCTTTCCCACGGGCAGGATAAACCGATGGGCATCTTCGGTCTTGAGTGGGAAAATCATGAGGAAAAAATAAAGAATAACTGGAACCGCCTGGTCCAGGAAAAAGACCTGGTGATTATACCGGGTGATATATCCTGGGCTATGCGGTTGCCGGAAGCGCTGCCTGATCTGCTGTGGCTCTCCGAATTAAAGGGAAGCAAGCTTTTAATCCGGGGCAACCATGACTACTGGTGGTCTTCCATCGGTAAGGTCCGGGCCAAGCTTCCCGGCTCTGTTTTTGCCCTGCAAAATGATCATTTTCCCTGGCAGAAGAAGGCTATATGCGGGACCCGGGGGTGGATCTGCCCCGGAGAAGATGGGTTCGACAGTGAGCAGGATCAAAAGATATACCTCCGGGAAGTGCAGCGTCTGCAGATGTCACTTGAGAGCGCCCGGAAAAGTTCTTTCCAGGATATTATTGCCGCCCTGCATTTCCCCCCCTTTAACCGTCGCAACCAGCCGAGCGATTTTACCAGGCTCCTGGAGGAATACAGGGTCAAGATCTGTGTTTTTGGTCATATCCATGATCAGGGCAGGGATTACATCTACCAGGGCAAAAAAAAGGGGGTCGAATACCGTTTTGTAGCTGCCGACGGCAACAATTTTGCCCCGGTTCTGCTGGTTTAGATTGATTTAGGATTGATTTATAATGCGGATTATGTTCTATTTTTCTCAAATTCTCGATTTATGAGCAGGATTTATCTATGATAACGAGAATAATAAAAGCAGGTAAAAACTAAGTTTTATACTTAGATAAGAAACAATAAGGAGGTAAGTGATTTGAGCAGTGAAGCTGAGGCTGCGGTCTTAAACCAGGACATTGATTTAAGCCAGGTCGATTCAATTATTGAACCGTACCTGGGAAGGAAAGAAATGGTTATCCCAATTTTGCAAAAAGTGCAGGAACATTTCGGCTACCTGCCGCGACCGGCAATGGAACATGTGGCCCGCCGGATGCGTATCCCTTTAAGCCGTCTTTACGGCGTCACCACGTTTTATGCCCAGTTTAAACTAAAACCATTAGGGCGCAATATTATCAGGGTATGTAAGGGCACGGCCTGCCATATCCAGGGCAGCCCCAAGATCTCCGAACGGATCGAGGAGATCCTGGATGTAGAAAGCGGCGATACAACCGACGATTTGCGGTTTACCCTGGAAGAGGTGGCCTGCATCGGTTGTTGTGCGCTGGCACCGGTTATCATGATCAATGATGACCCGCATGGGCGGTTGACGCAGGACAAGCTCAAAGATATCCTCGACAGTTATGAATAAAAAGTAGGAGGTTACCCGATGGAGAAGTTTATCGATCCTTGTTGTGAAAAATGCACCCATACCAAGGACACTCCCTGCAAAGATTTTGTTGAGTGCTGTGTGGAGGGTCCGATCTGCCATGAAAACCAGGAATGCGCCGATAAACGCAAAGCAATCATTGAAAAAGTTGCCCTGGATGAAAAATTTGTGATCTCTTAAATGACTTGACCAGGGAAAGGGAGGTTTGAAGCTATTGTATGAGAAACATATTATGATTTGTGGAGCTACAGGCTGTCTGTCCTCTGGGTCAAACCAGATTGCAGAAGCGCTGACCGAAGAGCTCGAAAGCCGGGGAATCCGGGATAAATACCGCCTGGTAATGGGTGGTTGTCCCGGATTTTGCGAGGTCGGGCCAATTATAGTTATATTCCCGGATGAAGTATTCTACTGCCGCCTGAAGACTAAAGATATGGCTGAGCTGGTAGAACAGCACCTGATCGGCGGGGAAATTGTTGAACGCCTGCTTTACAAAGGCCCGGATGTAGATGCCCCGGCCCGGTTTTACGATTCCATCCCCTTTTATTCCAAGCAAAGATTTAATGTTCTTCGCAACAGCGGCGTTATCGACCCCGAAAGCATTGATGAATACATTATGCGCGGTGGATACCGGGCCCTGAAACGGGCCCTCGAAATGGATTCCCAGGCTATCTGCGATGAAGTCAAGGATGCCGGTTTGCGCGGCCGCGGCGGTGCTGGATTCCCCACAGGCATGAAATGGGGCTTTACCAATAAGGCGCCGGGTCCCAAAAAATACATTGTCTGTAACGCCGACGAAGGTGACCCGGGGGCTTTCATGGACCGCAGTATTCTTGAAGGCGATCCCCACGCCATTTTAGAAGGCATGCTGATTGCCGGCAAAGCGTGTGGGGCCGATGAAGGCTACATATACTGCCGGGCTGAATACCCGCTCGCCATCAAGAGGTTGAGAACAGCGATTGAGCAGGCCAAGGAATACGGATTTCTCGGTAACAATATCCTCGGTTATGACTTTAACTTTAAAATGAACATCAAGGAGGGAGCAGGAGCTTTTGTCTGCGGGGAAGAAACCGCCCTCCTGGCTTCCATTGAGGGTAAAAGGGGTATGCCCCGTCCCCGCCCGCCTTTCCCCGCCCAGGTAGGGGTTTTCGGCAAACCGACCACGATCAACAACGTGGAGACCTTTGCCAATGTTCCTTTGATCGTCAGGGAAGGGGGCGCAGAGGAATTCAAGAAGGTGGGAACCGAGGGCAGTAAGGGGACCAAGGTTTTTGCCCTGGCCGGAAAAGTTCGCAATACCGGCCTGGTGGAGGTGCCGATGGGTATCACCATCGAGGAGATTATTTTCGATGTTGGCGGAGGCATCCAGGGCGGACGCGAGTTCAAGGCTGTCCAGGCCGGCGGACCTTCGGGCGGGTGTATTCCACAAGATTTGATTAACCTACCTATCGACTACGACTCCTTGACCCAGGCGGGAGCGATTATGGGCTCCGGCGGTCTTGTGGTTATGGACGACCGGACCTGTATGGTCGACCTGGCTAAATACTTCTTGAGTTTTACCCAGAAAGAATCCTGCGGCAAGTGTACTCCCTGCCGGGAAGGAACCAAGCGGATGCTCGAGATCCTGGAGCGGATTACCGAAGGGGAAGGAAAACCGGAAGATTTGGATACCCTGGACAGCCTGGCGCACAGCATCAAGGACAGCGCCCTCTGCGGTCTGGGACAGACCTGTCCGAACCCGGTTTTAACTACCATTCGCTACTTCCGCAATGAATATGAAGAGCATATCAATGAGGATTACTGCCAATCAGGGATCTGCAAGCCGCTGTTCCAGTACCTGATCGACCAGGATAATTGCACCGGCTGCAGGGCTTGCGTTAGGGCTTGCCCTGTGGAAGCGATCGAGGGTGAAAAGAAAGAACCTCATGAAATCATCCAGGACCTTTGCACCCGCTGCGGCAGCTGCATAGAAAAATGTCGCCAGGACTGCATTTTGATTACTCGTGTAGGGAGTGAAGCTGATGTCGGCAATTAAATTAACCATAGACGGACAAGAAATCGAGGTGGCTCCCGGTACGACAATTCTCGATGCCGCACGGCAGCTGGGCATCGATGTTCCCACTTTTTGCCATGATCCGGAACTGCCCCCCAACGGGGCCTGCCGGATTTGCGTGGTCGAGGTGGAAAAAGCCCGGGCCCTGGTGGCTTCCTGTGTAGCTCCTGTCGGACCGGACATGGTCGTGCACACCGAATCGGAGCGGGTAATCAAGGC
>PUKV01000186.1 GCA_003550645.1 Syntrophomonadaceae bacterium
AGTGTAAACGGACGAGAAATCACAACTGTTGAAGGCCTTGCCGCAGATGCAAAGCTTGATATCCTCCAGGAAAAATTTATCGAACATGCAGCACCGCAATGTGGATTTTGTGCTCCAGGAATCCTCATGTCGGCCAAGGCACTGCTTTTGAATAACCCCCGGCCTACCGAACATCAAGTGCGCGATGCTATTGCGGGTAACCTGTGCCGCTGTACCGGTTACATTCACTACGTCGAGGCAGTATTAGACGCTGCGGCCAGCCAGCAGGAAAGGGAAGGGTGATTTTAATGAACAAAAAATTCTCGTATTTAAATCAACATAAAAGTTATGCCTATATCGGGAAGGACCTTAAAAGAACCGATGTGCTGGATAAAGTAACCGGCCGGGGTAAGTTTACCGCTGACCTTAAGTTTTCCAACATGCTTTACGGGAAGCTTATTCGCAGCACCGAAGCCCATGCCCGTATTCTCAAGATAGACACTTCCGAGGCCGAAAAACTACCCGGCGTTAAAGCAATTATTACCGCTAAAGATGTCCCTTCAACGAAGTACGGTCTCAGCCCCGCACGCTATGATGAAACTATTTTTTGCAGCGACAAAGTCAGGTATTACGGTGACAAAATTGGCGCTGTTTGCGCCGTTGATGAGGAAACAGTTTACAAAGCCCTGCAGTTGATCAAGGTGGAGTACGAAGTACTGCCGGCAGTCTTTACACCCTCGGAAGCAGCCAGGGAAGACGCACCGCAGATTTTTGAAGAATACCCGGGCAATGTAAACACCGAAATACACCTTGAATTCGGAGACGTAGAGCAAGCCAAGAAAGATGCTCATTACATCCGTACCGACCGCCTGGTAGGTCAGCGTACGCTGCATGGGGTTATCGAACCCCATTGCACGATCGCCAACTGGGAGGGGAAAAGAGTCCATGTTCATGCCGCTCACCAATCAGCCCACTACCTGCAGCATCACCTGGCCCGCATCTTTAACATGAAGGAAGGGGACGTGCGGGTTACAATACCCTATGTGGGCGCCGGTTTCGGCGGTAAACTCGATGTCAGCGGCCTGGATGTTGCAGCCGTAGCCCTTTCCAGGATAACCGGTCAGCCTGTCAAGATGTTTTTTGACATGGAAGAAGTCTGGTTAAACGGCCGCGGTCGCCATGGCATGGACATGACTTACACTACTGGTGTTACCAGGGAAGGTAAAATTATTTTCGTGGAAAACGAAACCATTTTAGACGGCGGCGCTTACACCGGCCTGGGTGTAGCCACATCTTATTATGCCGGCTCGCTGCTCACAGTCCTTTATGATTTCGACAATTACAGGTTTGATGCATACCGTTACGTGACCAACCTGCCGCCCTGCGGTGCACAGAGAGGACATGGACAGCCACA
This sequence comes from Syntrophomonadaceae bacterium, assembly GCA_003550645.1. Lineage (GTDB taxonomy): Bacteria > Bacillota > Dethiobacteria > DTU022 > DTU022 > B1SED10-74M. The sequence goes on from PUKV01000186.1 coordinate 1,394, forward strand.
CCCCCGATATGCCTTTGAGAGTCACCTTGATCACATCGCCGAAGATCTCGGCATCGACCCCATCGAAATGCGCATTATCAATGCCCGCCAGGCAAACACGATTACTCCAAACGGCTACGAAGTGAAATCGTACTATTTAAAAGAAGCGAACGAACTGGCGCGGGATGTGTCCGGGTGGAAAGAGAAAAAAGGTAAAATGAGCGCGGGCAAGGGAATCGGCGTGGGCAACGGCGGTTTTGTCTCCGGTGCGGGTTTCTGCATGTATCGGACCGACCTGCCCCATTCCGTGGCCATGATCAAGATCTACAATGACGGCACCCATGCCATTCTTTATACACAGGCGGTAGATATCGGCCAGGGCAGTGATACGGTGCTTACCCAGATGGCTGCACAGGCCATGGGTTACCCTTACGAAGACATTTCGATCTGCACCAGGGACACCGATCTGGCTACGCTTGACTTTGGCGCCTACGCCAGCCGGCAAACTTTAATGGCCGGCTGGGCAGTACGCAGGGCGGGCGAAGAGGTGAAAAAGAAAATACTTGCCCAGGCCGCAGAAATGCTGGAAGTTAAGGAAGACGGCGGCTACCGTTCGGGCAAGCTTTCTCCGGACGAACTGGATTGCGAGGAAGGCATCGTCTACGTAAAACAGGAACCGGCTGTAAATATTACCTTTGCCGAAGCTGCCCGGGCTTATTTCGTGAAGCATGGTGTATTGACCGGCACAGGTTATTATCATCCGGGGAAACTGGGGGGCAAACACAAGGGAGCAGCAGTGGGTACATCACCGGCCTACAGCAGCGCTACCCAGGTGTGCGAAGTTGAAGTAGACATGGAGACGGGCCTCACAAAATTACAGGGAACCTGGGATGTACATGACAGCGGCTTCGTGATTAACCCGCAGCTGCTGCACGGACAGGTTCACGGCGCATTTTCCATGGGTATCGGGGAAACGATCTGGGAAAAGGTGGTTTTCGACGAAAAAGGAAAACTGCTTAACGGAAACTTTGCGGAATACCGCATGCCGACTGCACTCGATATGCCGCATGTTGAATCCCTGGTGCTTGATACTTTTGAACCCAATGGTCCCTGGGGCGTGAAAGAAGTGGGTGAAGGGGCCACGACACCAACCCTGGGCTGTGTTGCCAACGCTGTCTATGACGCCATTGGAGTGCGTATTGCTGAGCTGCCCCTTACTCCAGAAAAAATCTGGCGCGGCCTTAAAGACGCCAGGGAAGCAAAAGAAAAAGACGGGAAATAACGTACCGCCCAGGCTGATAACAAACATTTTACCGGATCCTGTTGCCAACTGATTTATGCCTGCAACAGGTTCCGGCTTCCAGTTAATGATCCCGGGCATTGCTTATTTAATGATAATGGAGTTGGGATTATGACAATAAAGAAAACAGCAGCCGGTTACAGCGCCCCGATATTGTACAAGGCCTTTGCCATGCTTAAAGAAATTGCCGGAAGCCCGGAAAAAATGGGGATCAGTGAGCTTGCCCGTGAGTTAAATATGTCCAAAGGCACGCTGCATGGCATTGCCCAGGCTTTCCTTGACCTGGGAGTTATCACCCAGAATTCCAGTAAAAAATTCAGCCTGGGCCCTACCCTGGTTGAACTGGGTAACAGGGCCTTTGCCGGTGATGATTTAAGGGTATTGCTACGGCCTGCCATGGAAGATTTATTCCGTGAATTCAAGGAAACTGTTTTTTTGGGCGTTTCTGATGGCGAAAAAATTACCATCATTGAAAAAGTTGACAACCCATCCGGACTTAAGCTCTCCGCCCCGGTGGGCAGCAGAATCCCCCTGGTGGCGGGGGCTGCCGGTAAAGTTATTTTAGCTTCATTCGCAGACCAGGAATTAACGCGGATCCTGAGGGATCCACTCCCCGGGTTTACCGAAAACTCGATTACCGGTAAAGCTGAATACATCGAGGAAATTAAAAAGGTACGGGAACAAGGTTACGCTACCGATTTCGAAGAATACATCCAGGGGGTTAACGCTGTTTGCGTCCCTGTTACCGATATATATGGACAGACAACTGCAGCAATCTGGATGGTCGGTTTTTCCAACACCCTGGACAAGAAAAAGGTGAACAGGGCACTTGCTGCCCTGTTCCGCACAGCAAGCAAGAGCCTGCCGGCAATGCAAAAACAAGAATTTCCCAATCGATAAATATTGATGAGGCCGCTGTAATTTATGTTGATGAGGGTCGTTTAGACCTCACAGCATAAGGAAGAGATGGTAAACCTCCTACCGTATCTATTCTCAACAATAACAGCATTGATGCGAGGATTAAAGAAGATCAAGAAAAAAGAGTAAAGATCTTGCAGGAAGCCTTGAAAATATTAAGCTGCTAATGATTATTAAGTTCCAAGATTTTAATAAGATCCAGTACGGTAACGCTGGCATGCTCATCATAGATATGCCCGGTTAGCTGATCATGATCAAACCAGAGGTATAAATCGATCAGGGGTAGATCATTTTCCAGGCGTTTCATGTTCTGAATCCGGCGCATTTTTCCACCTGGTGTAATAAAGTGGCCAGTTAAAGTGGTAAATAAATCATCAATGCTGCGGGCTGGATCCATATTGGTTAAAGACAGGACATTGGGTACAGACCGGTCCATATTTACGCTTTTAAACTGTTTGATTGCTTCATGAATATGTTTGGCAATAGAATTATAGATGGGATCAACATTTTTCCAGGCCAGAGGGGTTAGTTCAATTGTTTTTTCTTCGAGATAACATATCAAACTTAAGCCGTTGTAAACTTCAAAATCAACAGTTTTCATATCACCTTCCGGTATTTTTATAGCTTTAAGCCCCTTGCTTTCTAATAATTCTTTTACCGCTTTCTCACCGGATTTTGCCATAATGATCCCTCTGGTATTCTTAATTAATTACTCCAGTCTTTCAGAAAATCGGTCAACTCCCTTTTCTTGGCCTGCTTGTCCTTTTTATAATCTTCTTCGAGTCCGGCAATGATATCTGTGGGTAGACCGTGGCTTTTTAATTCCTTTTCCATCTCTTCCAGGATATTGTAAAATGCAGCATCTGCTGAGTCTTCCACCTTTTGAATTTCCCTCATGTATTTATTAACCAGCTGCAGCTGAAACAAAAGCCCTCCGCTTCCCTGTTCATATTCTTTCAAAGCAGAGTTAAACAAAGCCCTCAAATCAGCTTCAATCTGGTTTTCCAGGGCATCAAATCTCGGTTCATACTTTTCTACGATACTTTCCAGGGTGACCGGTTGAGAACCTGGATATGTCCCTGCTTCAGGTCCAGTATCGGAGTCGGAACCCTGGGCTTGACCAATATGGCCCAAGTCTTCCTCATCGTCTTCTGCTAATCCTTCAATACTGCCTCCTGTCAAAGAAACTCCGCTAAAAGAAATAATAAGCGCTGTAATAACAAGCATCACCGGCACCCATACAAACCATCTTTTCCAGG
>PUKV01000058.1 GCA_003550645.1 Syntrophomonadaceae bacterium
ATTTGTCAATAGATTTAGGCAAGTTAAACCATTCACAAAACAAGTTAATTCTGTCACAAAATAAGTTCATGCTTTCACATGCAACCCACGATTTGAGGCAGGTGTGAAGGAGCAGGTGGGGGGGGCAAATTTGCAAAATTGGAAGAATTGCGGCATAATATAGTTAAGACAAAGCGGTAATATTTCAGTATTTGTTGCTGGTGATCAATACAGGGTCCGCCCTAATCATTTAATAAATTTAGCAACAATACTTTCATTTTTTTTGAACCGCCTGGGGCAATTTCTATAGAGAGGAGTATGGAAAGATGCAAAAGAACTTACTCAGGGCAATATGCCGTTGTATAAAAGGAATGCCATTTGCGGTTACCTACTGGGACGGGCATACGGAAGTTTATGGGGAAAGCGAAAAAATTGAACCCCCGGTGCGTATTATTTTTAAAGAAAAAATGGATTTACGGGAGATGCTGCATGAGCCCGAAGTTAAATTTGGTGAAGCTTACATGGATCAAAAGATTGATCTTGAAGGTGATTTAAAGGCATTATTCCAACTCTTGATCAAAAATGAAGATATTTTCATCAAGGATATGACAAAAAAGGGTATACTGCAGCGTTTTATGAAATGCCAGAAAGAGACCCCAACTGAAAAACAAACGGAGAGGGTTCAGTATCATTATGACCTGGGAAATGACTTTTTTAAGCTATGGCTTGATCAAACATTAAGTTATTCCTGCGCTTATTATACAACTCCTGAAGATGGACTTGAAAAGGCGCAACTGCAGAAGCTTGACTATATCCTGCGCAAGCTGCAGCTAAAGGAGGGTGAAACTCTGCTCGATATCGGTTGCGGTTGGGGCTGGTTGATTATTAAGGCGGCTAAAGAATACGGCGTTAAAACCCTGGGTATTACTTTGAGCAGAGAGCAGGAAGAAGAAGCTAACCGGCGTATAAAAAATGAGAATTTGGAAGATCAGGTAGCGGTTCGACAGGCCGACTACCGTGATCTGGCAGTGGAAGGTTGTAGTTTTGATAAAATAGTTAGTGTAGGCATGTTTGAGCATGTAGGAAAGGAATATATTCCAGCTTACTTTTCCTGCTTGAAAAAAATGCTCAAACCTGAGGGGCTCTCGTTGCTTCATACGATCACCAGGCCAACTGAGGCCCCCACCAATCCATGGCTGGAAAAGTATATCTTTCCCTGGGGTTATATCCCTTCTCTCAGGGAAATTGTTTGGGTTTTGCCCAAATACGATTTCCATCTTGTTGATGTTGAGAGCCTGCGGATGCATTACGCCCTGACCGCCGATCAGTGGGCGGAAAATTTTGAAAAAGTAGTAGGCCAGGTAAGAAAAAAATATGGAGAACGGTTTGTCCGGATGTGGCGTTTGTACCTTTTTGGCAGTTCTGCTTCTTTCCGCTGCAGCGGGCTTGATATTCATCAGCTGCTTTTCAGCCGGAGCCTGTGTAATGATTTGCCCCTTACCAGGCGTTTCCTTTACAGCAATTAAAGCCGACTGTCAGTTTAAATTCTCACTCCCATTAATAGTGAAAGGCCGAGAAGCATCGTGCTGCCCGGCCTGAGTTAAAGTGCTGAGAGGAAGCTTAGATCAACTTATTTCAAAGCTGTGATCAACCCCGGGCTTCCACTGGATTTCTATTTCAAAGGTATTCTTTTCTCCCCTGGTTTTATACTGCAATTCCAGCTCGATATGTCCCGAAGGATTTATTTCATAGCTGTCCTGACCTTGTTTTATTGTAAAGCTTCCTTCGTCGATTAATTTTTGCCCGATATCTACTAAATACCTGCCGATTTCTTCTTTGCTCAGAGCCTGCTCAAGATCAACATGGATCTGTTTCTCCGGTTTGTCATGTTTGCTCATGCTTTCTTCTCCTCCTTTCTCTGGTTTTGGTTTTAATATATAATAGCATAGAAATATTTCAACTTCATTATTAAATGCGTTCTATAGGGATATAATGCTTCAACTACCTGCTGTCATTTTTCTTAAAAGCAGGAATGGAAAAATATAAAGGGATAAAAGGGCGGCGATTATTTATTATAAGCAGGATTAAAAGGGCCCTGGGCAACTTGAGAATTAATACAGGCCCTGATAGTAAAAATGTTTTCAGGCAGGTAGCGGAAATGTTCTGGTTGGCGGCCAGGTACCGCTTTTCACCCATAGAATACCGCACTTACCGGTTTTTTGACCGGGATAAAACTTTTACTGAAATATCAACTTACCTCAGCAATCATGAATTGACTTACAAGATAAGATCCCGGTTATATGATCCCAGAGTCATTTCCATGTTGAATAACAAGCTTATTTTTAATAGATATTACAGTTCTTTTAATTTGCCCCTGCCCCGTTTGTACGGCTTATATCTCCCTGGCGCGGGCTTTACAGCAGATCAGTATCCCTTGCGGGAGGCAGATGATTTAAGGGCCTGGCTTGGCAGGTCAAAGGTAAAAGAGTTTTTTGTCAAACCTTGCGGAGGCAAAAAGGGATCAGGGGTTATAATTATTCGCGATGTCAGTCCTTCCGGGAAAGGTAATTATGTGCTGCTCGACGCCAGTGGTTACAGGTGGAACGACGAAGAGTTGGCCGAACACATGGGGCAGCAATCCGGGCATTCCAATTATCCTGGCTATTTGCTGGAAGAAAAGATTACACAGCATCAACTGCTAAGTGAGATCAACCCTACATCAGTTAACACATGCAGGATCCTGACACTGGCTTTGCCAAATAACACCGTAGCCATTCCTTATGCTGTTTTCAGATTTGGCCGTGCAGGTGTTACCGTAGACAGTTGGTCCCAGGGAGGGATTGCTTTTAGAATAGACCCTGATCAGGGAAAGATGTCAAAAGGGGTGTTTCACCCGGACTGGGGTTCTACAAAAGAAATTTCGTGTCATCCTGACAGCGGGGTAAAAGTCGAAGGTATGGCAGTGCCCCGGTGGGATGAAGTGAAAAATCTGGTTCGGAAAGCTGCTTCTCTTACCCCTGGCATTAAGAGTATCGGTTGGGATGTGGCTATAACAAATGAAAAAGCTGTCCTTGTTGAAGGCAACAGCCTTTGGAGCCCGCTCATATTCCAGGGGATTAGCGGTGGGTTCATTACACCGCAGAACCGGGAACTGTTTAAACAATATAATATATCGTTAAGGTAAGTCAGCTTAAACAGGTCTTATTTCCGAAAGGCCATATCTTTCAGCTCGGTTATGCTTTTTTGATCAAAGAGCCAGGCCAGGACCAGGTAAACGACAGCCCCAATTGCTGCAGAGGTGATGAGCAGCGCTGGTTTTTCAAGCCGATCGCCGGCTGCATGTTGGAATCCAGTCACCGCCGCAACCATGAGTGCAGATAAAACCGCCGGACTTTTGAGGTTGGCAAAGTAATGGTGCAAACCGTAGGAAAGACGTCTGTGAGCAGCAAGCTGCATAGCCAGGAACTTAATTAGTTGGTACCCGGTGTAAAGAATTATCACTGTATTAATGCCCCAGGGGGCAAAGAGCATTAATGCTGTTATGTAGACCATGTCTGTGGCCAGATCAATAATGAAAACTGTCCCCGGCATATTTACAGAGTACAGCAGGTTGCTTGCCATTATGCCGCTAAACATTTTCAGGATCAATGTTATGGCAAATACCTGGAATACAATGATACTGTCCATCCATTGTTCGCCGAAAATGAGGGGAACAAAAAGGTGTGCTGTCAGGGAAATACCAACAAATACCGGGAATGCAACCAAGGAGAGGTAGCGGTTCATTTTGTAATAAACTTCGGATAGGCGATCTTGATCATGTTTCAACCTTGACAGCAGTGGAAGGATAAGACGGTAAAAGGACATGTTCATAAGTTGCCTTAAGCGCTCCAGCATATTTTTCCCAAAGAAGTAGGTGCCCATTATTTCTGCCCCGAGAAAATGAAGTATGATCATTTCATCTATTTGCTTGGTTAAGATGTTTAAGGTTTGTCTTCCGGTTACAAACACCCCGAACTTTATAAATGGGCGCAGGGCACTTATGCTAAAATAAAGCTTGATGGCAGCGATCTTGTTTGCTAATCCTATTCCTGTGTAGAGCAGTGATGATATAATGGTGGCTGCCACATGTCCGAGAACGAAACCAAGGACTCCCCATCCGGCGATGATTAAGCCAGTAGCCAGGCTGACAAATAAGAGCTGGCGGGATACCTGGATAACGGCGATATGACGGAAATAGAAATATTTTTCCAGGAAAGCGATGAAGAAATGCGATACTCCCTGGAAAAACACAGCCAGGCTAATTAGTTTTAGGTGGTAGTCCAGGCCGGGGAGGTCAAAAAAGGCGGCCACCGGAGTACCGATGAAAAATACTATTGTCGAAGCGAGGATGGAAAAAAAGATGTTGAATAACAGAAGTGTAGATGATTCATTGACACTGATCTGGTCTTTTTGAATAACCCCACGATTGAACCCGGCTGCTTCCAGGTTTCTGCTTAAACCGATAACAATCATCAGGATAGATAGGTACGCAAAATCTTCCGGGGTCAGGAAGCGTGCTTTCACCAGTTGAAACAAAAAGGCTGTTACCGTAGCGAATGTAGCGCTTACTGCAGTCCATTTAATTCCCTTTACAGCAGACTCTCTCAATGAATCCAATAGTTGATACTCCTGTTTTGATTAATAAACAGTTGATGTTAAGTTCTTAAAAAAAGGCTTCAACGAAAACAGGCAAAGTCCTTTATAAGATTAATCAGGATCACCTCACATCCCCTCGGTAAGATTTCGTCATGACTGAATCGATTCTCCCGGGTAAGATTTTACGTAAGTGATC
>PUKV01000197.1 GCA_003550645.1 Syntrophomonadaceae bacterium
ACATAGACCTGTTCGTTCAGGCATACCAGCGGGGTTACGGCCGGGTGATCGAATGTATCCGGGTTATATGCTTTTCTAACAATTTGTTGGACTTCTGTAAAGTTGAAGTCATCAAGAAAGCGAGAGAACACCTCGCAGGCCATATCCTGGTAGCTGCCGGAAGGGAGGTTGTCAGAACTGTAGACCTGTGGTGTTTCTTCCGGCACGAACAAGCCTCCATCGGGAGCGAGCCCTTTTAATACTGCTTCTGAAGCGGTAACGTAATAGTTCTCGCTCCTGCTGCTATAGTAACGCATCTTATATAATCCTTTCATCAATATGTTTGACTGGCTCAGGTGCTGACTATACTTCCAATTCTTCTTTTAGCCGGCAATTCCTTTAATGAATAGGGACGCTTGACAAAATGCCGCTAAAAGGGTATTTTCAGGACACGCTTTGGAAACATCTGCACTAATCTGGCCTCAGTAAATCATAAGGAGTGTGATTCAAACTTGAAGTTTCTTGTTATCGTCGGAGATGGAATGGCTGATTATCCGATGGATCAACTGGAGAAAAGAACCGTCCTTCAATATGCAGATACCCCCGGTTTCGACCGCCTTGCTTCTGAAGGAGAACTGGGCCTGGCCCGGACAATCCCTGATCAACTGCCCCCGGGAAGCGATACCGCCAACCTTTCAGTCATGGGGTATGATCCCCTCCGGTATTATACCGGAAGATCCCCTTTTGAAGCGGCCAGCCTGGGAGGTGAGTTAAGCCCTGATGATGTTTCTTTTCGCTGCAACCTGGTTACCCTTTCTCCTGAAGGTTCCTATGCCGATAAAAGCATGAAAGATTACTGTGCTGGTGAAATATCAAATGAAGAAGCAGAAATCCTGATCGAAGAGGTTAAGAAAAAACTTGGCAACGATGAAATAGAATTTTTCTGCGGTTTTAACTACCGCCACCTGATGGTCTGGCACGGTGCCCCGGAAGACTGGAAATTGACCCCTCCCCATGATATCAGCGGTAAGAAGATTGCTGAACACCTGCCCGGTGGTAGCGGCAGCGCTAAAGTCAGGGCAATGATGGAGCGTAGTTTTGAAATCCTTGCTGATCACCCGGTAAACCGTAAGCGTGTTGAAAAAGGCCTCAATCCGGCCAACTCGATCTGGATCTGGGGTGATGGAAAAAAGCCTCTCCTGCCGCCTTTTGAAGAAAAGTATGGCTTAAAAGGTTCGGTCATTTCTGCAGTGGACCTGGTTAAAGGTATCGGGCTGTTTGCGGGTTTGAAGCTGATCCAGGTCGAAGGTGCTACCGGTAATATTGATACCAATTACAGCGGTAAAGCAGAGGCTGCTGTCGAAGCTTTGAAAAAAGGCGATGACTTTGTTTACCTTCATATAGAAGCACCTGATGAATGCTCACACCGTTTTGAAACAGAAAATAAAATTAAAGCCATTGAAATGATAGACAGCCTTGTGGTCAGGAGGATCAGGGCTGATCTTGAACAGGAAGGAATAGATCACAGCATCCTTTTAATAACCGATCATGCTACCCCGTTATCGCTGGGCACCCATACCAGGGATCCGGTTCCTTTTGCTATATACCGCAGCAGCAATCCAATCAATAAGCCTGCCCGGACATTTGACGAAGATTGCGCGGCAAAAACCGGCCTTTTCCTGGGTGAGGGGTATCTTTTGATGGACCGGTTTATTAAGCAGGAATGATGGGTTCTGCACCGGTGAAATATACGTTGGAGGGTAACGGAAACGGTAAAATATTGACATTTAACTTTTTGGCCCTGCTCGGGGCAGTTTTTTTCCTTTTCTTTGCCCTGGATTTTTATATCCCGATCCTGCCGTTTTATGTCCTTGATATTGGAGGCGGTGAGGCAGCCGTTGGCCTCTTGATGGGGTTGTTTACATTTTGCTCGGTGGTTCTTCGCCCTTTCCAGGGCCGCGATCTCAACCGCCGGGGACGTAAAAGACTGCTGTTAATGGGGATTGCGCTCTATATTGTCGGTGGGGCCGGGTTGTTGTTTTTGCCGCCCCTTCACCTGGTTTTTTTGTTACGCGCTGTCCAGGGTTTTGGATGGGGGGCGTTTTTGCTTTCTTTTAATACTCTTACCCTGGACCTGGCTCCTCCCGGAAGAAGCGGAGAAGCACTGGGATTAATGGGCATTGCCCCGCCTTTTTCCCTTGCTGTGGGCCCCATAATGGGTGAGCATTTGCGGATATCAACGGCAGGCAATTACCCGTTCCTCTTTTTTGTGGCTTCCGCTGCTGCTGTACTGGCCCTGATCATGGCTCTTTTGGTCCGGGAACCGGTAAGGGAGAAAAGTGGGGATCAAAAAGGCCCCCTTCTTTCCCGTAAAGTATTTTTCCCTTCCCTGATCATTTTCTTTATGACCTTTAACCTGGGCTGCATCCTGACTTTTTTACCATTACTCGGGGAAGTCAGGGAAATTGAGGCAGTGGGCTACTTTTTTACCGTGTTCGCGCTGACTGCTGTAATATTCCGCCCCACTTTCGGCCGGATATCGGACCGGGTTGGGCGTTCCCGTATTTTTCTGCCGGCCTTGGTGGTGGGTTCGGCCGCCCTGGTGATGATCGCCCTGGCTTCCACACCACTTCAGCTGGTGGTAAGTGCATTTGTTTTTGGAGCCGGTTTTGGTGCCGCCCACTCTTCGGTAATGGCCCTGGCGGCTGACAGGCTGCCGGTGCTGGAAAGAGGAGTCGGGATGGCCACTTTCACAGGTGCTTTCGACCTGGGGATTGTGGCCGGATCAAGCCTTGTCGGGATTATTTTAGGGTGGTTTAATTTCACAGTTGTTTTTTTCTTATGCGCTGCTGTTATGCTTATGCCGGTGGTTATCTATGGATTGAAAACGAAAATGCAGGCTGTTAGGAGGCAGTAATTAAAAAAATAGTTAACTGGTAGATGTTTTAATAACCTGTGGTGAGCTTTCACCAATCCAAAGGAAGGCACGGCTGAGCAGTAACAACCTTTTTTACCTGTTAATTTCTCAGGTGGGACCTTAATCATTTAAACCCGGACCGGTAGATGGATCCGGGCCGGAATAAGCAGCGGCAACAGCGCAGGCAAAGGGCGGTTCATGGGTCAAGGAAACAGCGACAGCAGTAATTTGCTTATTCCGGGCCAGGCGGGATGCTTCGCCGTGCAATTTCACCGCCGGTTCTTTGCCGGGCATAATAATAATCTCTACTTCTTTTAAAGCTGCCGGCCCAATTCCACAGCCGATAGCCTTTAACGCTGCTTCCTTGGCAGCAAAACGGGCGGCCAGCGAAGCGGCTGAACCTTTATACTCCAGAAAGTTTTGTTTTTCTCGCTCAGTAAAAATCCGGTCCAAAAAACGATCGGGGAACCGTTTTAGGATGTTTTTGATCCGCTTAATTGCTACCAGGTCAACACCAATACCTAAAAACATAACCAGATCACTCCCAGGGCAATTATAGCACAACCGGGCTTTAACCAGCTTAAAAAAACTCAGGCATGTTGCCTTTTAATCATTTTTGTGGTAATCTTTAGAAGATATAACCCCCTGTTTATCAGGGTAATTTTAGGAGGTAAATTTTTAAATGCAAGGTAAGGTAAAATGGTTTAACCCTGAAAAAGGGTACGGCTTCATTGAAGTCGACGAAGGAAAGGACGTATTTGTGCATTATTCGGAGATCCAGGAAGAGGGCTTTAAAACATTGGAAGAAGGGCAAGATGTGGAGTTCGAGATCGTTGAAGGTAATCGCGGCCCCCAGGCTGCAAATGTAGTCAAGCTTTAACCCCGGGATAAACTTACCAAAAGATTAAAAACCAATAAGGCAAAATATGTTTACACTGGCCGGCATAACAGCCGGCATTTATTTGTCTGTTAGTATCTGCTCAGCCGTGCTCTCTTTTGGAGTTGACAGCAATCCTCAGAGGTGTTATTCTTTTTTTTGTCGGATACCCGAGTTGTTTGGTCGGAATTTGAAAGGAGCGGTTAACCCCAATGAGGTTATCGGCAAAAGTGGAGTACGGTGTAAGGGCCATGGCGATGCTCGCTTTTTATTACCAGTCCGGCCCCCTGCCACTGCGAGAAATTGCTCAACAGGAAAACATTTCCCTTAATTTCCTGGAACAATTTTTTCCTGATCTCAGGCGGAATGGTTTAATATCAAGTGTGCGCGGATCACGCGGAGGATACATGCTTTCCCGCTCACCGGATGAAATAAAGATCGGGGACATTGTCCGGGCTGTTGAAGGTCCGATTACCCCGGTCGACTGCCTTTCGGAAGACAGCCCTGAGTCTTGCTGTAACCGTAAGGATGGATGCCTGACCAGGCAAGTTTGGGAAAAATTGAGAGATAAGATCAATGATGTTTTAGATGATGTATCTCTTGATGAACTTGTTGATGTTAAGCCGACCTATATAAAACAACAGGGAGGAATATGAGATGCAAAGTCGGCTGGTTTATATGGATCATGGTGCGACCACTCCGGTCAGAAAAGAAGTTTTTGAAGATATGGTTCCATTCTTCCAGGAGCAGTACGGCAACCCTTCCAGCCTGCATGCCCCGGGTAGAGAAGTGCGCCAGGCTGTAGAAGAAGCCCGGGAAAAAACGGCCTCAATCCTGGGGGCAAAGGAAGATGAAATCTATTTTACCTCCGGAGGAACTGAGTCCAATAATATTGCCCTGTATGGCCTGGCCAGGAAAAGAGATAAACCGGGTCACATTATTACTTCTTCCATAGAGCATCATGCTGTCCTCGATGTTTGCCGTGACCTGGAAAAAGAAGGCCACCGGGT
>PUKV01000213.1 GCA_003550645.1 Syntrophomonadaceae bacterium
TGATTGAATGCAACTAAAACTTTATTCCATTTGTCTTTATGATAGAGATCAAATCATAGAGATCAAAAAGAACCCTTAAGTTTAAATTAAAGAAAGGAGGATGACTGATGTTGAAAAAAACTCTATTGATTGCCCTTTTTAGTGTGGCCATGCTTTTTGTGTATGGTTGTGCTGAGCCTGAAGAAACCGAAGAGGTGGTGACGCCGCTGGAACCTGAAGAAGAGGAACTCCCTGAAGAAATCAGGCAGTGGATTGAAGACTCGAGAGATAAATTCGGAGGCCGGGTCCGGGTGCACAACGGCTTGCTCTATATCCTGGTTACTTACGGGGAAAAGCCGACCGGTGGATATCATGTTGACATCGAAGAGATTGAAAAGCAAGGTGATACCGTAAAAGTAACCGCCAGATTTACCGAACCGGGTGAAGATGAAATGGTAACTCAGGCCTTCACCTATCCCTACGACCTGGCTATACTCGAAGAAACAGATGTGGAAGTTAAATTCCAGGCCGCAGGAGATGAAGATACCCTGCGGATCCTGGAATAATGCTCTGGCTGAGTGTCCTACCTGCCTGCGCCACTTATTGCCGGAAGAAGGTGGAGAAGGATTTTTAATATAAATGTCGAATAATCTGCTAAATATCTGCTAAATATCTGTAATTGCTATACTTGTATTATGTAAACACTAGAGGGAGTACGACAACAATGCAGCACGGTAGCAACCAGGATAAGTACAGCCTTCTTCTCAAACATATGCCTGATGCTTTCGCTTACCACCAGGTTGTGACTGATCAAGATGGCCGGGTGATAGACTATATTTTTCTTGATGTTAACCCTGCTTTTGAAAAGATGACGGGGCTGCAAAAAGAAAAGATTGTCGGTAAAACTGCCAGGCAGGTTTTGCCGGGTATAGAACATGAAGAATTTGATTGGATAGGAACCTACGGCGATGTAGCACAGGAAGGAAGTGCAGTCTGGTTTCAGGAATATTCCCGGGTCCTGGGGTGTTATTTTGATGTCAGCGCCTACAGCGATACACCCGGGTTTTTTACGGCCATTTTTCACGAGACTGATTTTCACACCACGAGCATGGATATTACCAACTTGAAAGAGGCCGAACAAAGGCTGCAATTTCAGCTCGAATTTGAAAAGCTGGTTTCCGGTATTTCCTCCTGTTTTGTCCGGCTTCCTTCCCAGGATTTAGACCAGGGGATAAATTATGCCCTGGAAGTAATCGGCAAATTTTTCCTGGTTGATCGCTGTTATGTGATCCTCTTTTCTGAAGAAGGAGAAACCATCAACCTTACTCATGAGTGGTACAGGGAAGGGCTCTGGCCGGAAGCCCCGAATTTTGTCCAGTATTCCCTCTCCAGGCGCCCCTGGTGGTATGAGCAAATAAAGAATAACAGGCAGGTTTATATCGATGACGTTGAAAACCTGCCGCCCGAGGCAGAAGCGGAAAAGAAAGAACTCCGCGGCCAAAATACCCGTTCTCTGCTTTGCGTGCCGATAATGCAGAGCGACCGGGCCATCGGTGTGCTGGGCTTTGATTCGATCAAAAAAACAATAAAATGGTCGGAAGACCATATAGCCCTTTTAAACATCACTTCGGAACTGTTTTCCAATGCTTTTGCCCGGAAGGTTTTCGGGCAGAAAGTACGCTATCTCAGCTTTTTTGATCAGCTTACCGGGCTTTATAACCGTTCTTACATGGAAGAAGAAATGAAAAGGCTTGATACCGAAAGGCAGAGGCCGATCAGTGTAATTATGGCCGATTTAAACGGCTTAAAATTACTCAATGATAGTTACGGCCATTCCACCGGTGATCAGATCCTGAAAAGTGCTGCCGAAGTATTCATGAGCTCCTGCCGCCAGGAAGATATTGTTGCCCGGTGGGGCGGGGATGAATTTGTAATTCTGCTGCCAAAAACTACCCCGAGCGAAGCAGAAAATATTTGCCGGCGGATCCTGGAAAACTGCAATTACAGTTTTGTTGAAGAACTTCCCATTTCAGTCTCCCTGGGGGTTGCTTCCAAGCGATCTCCGGAAAAGATGATGGCTGAAGTTTTAAGTGAAGCTGAAGACCGAATGTACAAGAAAAAACTGATAGAGGGCAAGAAAGCCAGGAGTGCGATCATTGCCGCTATGTGCAGGTCAGTAAGGAAAAAGAGCTTTGAAACCGGCTGTCATATCCGGGAGATGCAAAGGTTGGGGCGCCTGATCGGGGAAAGACTTAATCTTACCAAAAAAGAGCTGGACCGGTTGGATGATTTGCTAATCCTTCATGATATCGGCATGATCAGTATTCCCGGGGATATATTGAAAAAGCAGGGTGCTCTTAACGAAGAGGAATGGAACCTGGTCAAGAAGCATCCTGAGACCGGGTTCAGGATCGCGCGGGCTGCGGAAGAGTTTGCTCATGCGGCAGATGACATTCTTGCTCATCATGAACATTACAATGGCTCCGGCTATCCCCTGGGTCTTAAAGGACACGAGATCCCTCTGGCCGCCCGAATTACAGCCATTGTGGATGCTTATACGGTTATGAAAGAGGGGCGGCCTTATCGAAAGGCGGCTTCTATAGAGGAAATTAAGGCTGAGTTCAGGAGGTGTTCCGGTATCCAGTTCGATCCCGAACTGGTCGAGTTGTTCCAGGAGATCCTGGAGCAGGAAGCATACGTATTTGAAGGCCGGAATAATTGATGCTAAAGGAGCCCTGGTCAGTGTTCAGCTGGTTGTAAAGGTTTTCCCTCACATACAGTGAGGAGCACATTATAAGAGGCGTCGACAACTATAATATCGGCGTCTTTTCCTGTTTCCAGGGATCCTTTTTTATCTTCCAGACCCAGCACCCGGGCCGGGTTAATAGTGGCTGCGGGCAGCACGTCTACCAGTCTCAGGCCGGACATTTCCACGGCGCCGGCCAGGGCCCGGTTCATGGTCAGGATGCTGCCGGCCAGGGTGCCGTCTTCCAGGAAAGCTTTACCGCCCCGGCTGATAATTTTTTTATCGCCAAGCCGGCATTCCTGGTCGGGAAGGCCGCATACTGCCAGGGCATCTGTAGCCAGGATTGTCTTATCAGCAGGTTTGGCCCGGAAGAAGAGTTTGACTGCAGCCGGGTGCGTGTGGATGCCGTCGGCGATAATTTCTGCACTGAGATCATCCATGGTCAGGGCGGCGCCCAGGATCCCTGGTGAGCGGTGGTGGAACCGGCGCATGGCCGAGTAGGTATGGACGACATGGCGGAGACCGCAGGCTGCCGCCTGTTCGATTGCCTCGTAGCCGGCCCCGCTGTGCCCGGCGGCGGCAGTGATGCCGTTTTTATCCAGGCGGCTTATAGCCTCAAGCGCATGGGGTAGTTCAGGGGACAGTGTAACCATGCCCAGGATGTCTCCGAGTGAAGAGAGCAGTTCTTCGATTAAGACGGGTTCGGGGTTCTTTAAGTATTCTTCCATGTGGGCTCCCCTGTACCAGGGGTTAAAGAAAGGCCCTTCCAGGTGGATGCCGGCCAGGTAGGGAGCATCAGTATTTGCCCGGGCTTCCCTGATCCTTTCTCCGGATCGTTTGATTTGATCCAGGGGGGCGGAAACCAGGGTGGGCATGAGAGTGGTGGTCCCGCCGGTAGAGGCATGGAATGAAACAGCCCTGCTTATTTCATCGGATGAGGCAAGGGTAAAGTCAAATCCCTCTGCGCCGTGCAGGTGGAGGTCGACGAAACCGGGCAGGATCATGCCGCCCTGGCAGTCGATCAATATCCCCCCATCGCGGATCAAGGGTTCAGGGATATCACCGGCAAAAACCAGTTCAATCTTATGACCGGTAATCGCAATGCCACCGGAAAACATTTCCCAGGGGGTGTAGACTGTGCTGTTATAAAGCACAAACCTGCTTTGTTTATCAGGGTCTAATCCTGCAGATATTTCTTCTGCCAGGCTCCGCTGTTTATTTTGGTCATGGTTCAAGATCAGATCAGCTCCCGGAAAATTGTTTTGTCCATTTAAACATATGATAAGCGGTAAAACTACGGGTGGGGACCGTTTTTAAAACCTTGTAAGCAAAGCGTTCGTAAATGGCCCTGTTTTTTTCGTCTCCCGTATAAAGATATATTCCCGGAGAAGATTTGTCCCTGGCAACAACCTGGTCGGCCTTTTCTATCATCATCCGGGCCAAACCCTGTCCCTGGTATTCGGGGGCTACGGCCAGGCCTTCAAGGGCATAGTGCCCGCCCGGCAGGTCTTCAGGCGGTTTTGCGGCCTGACCCAGGTGGGCGGCCTGGATATAGTTAGGTAAAAGCCTGGCAAAAGCAGGCAGTACAGGTATGATCCGCCTGACCGACAGTCCGATGGGGGCTTTAACTTGTGGTGAGCGCAGGATGAACAGGCCTGTTACCCTGCCTTCGCTATCATTGTTTTGAACGGAAAAGACATGTTGGCCCGTTTCCAGGTAAAGTGACAACTTGTATTTAACGGCCTTGAAGTAGAGGTCATAATCTTTTTGATTGTCCAGGTTCAATAAGGATACTGTAAAAGCTTCTGTTTTGAAAGCTTCAAGAAATACAGCAACAGCCTGCTCGATGTCTCCAGGTTTTAAGTAATCCAACTTGATATTATTTGCTCTTTCAGCCATTTCCATGTTTGTGCCGGTGGGCCGGCCTGCTCCTTTCCACGTTTAAGCCTGCTGTTATTTGTTCAACTTGCTTTGTTGTAAATCCTGTAAGCTTGAAAGAATAACTCACCCAGGCATCAGGGGCAGGCTTTTAAGATTATACCA
>PUKV01000146.1 GCA_003550645.1 Syntrophomonadaceae bacterium
TATAGGTAAAACCATTGGCCAGGGTGTGCAGTACTATCGGCGCGGCCAGGCTCCGGTTCTTGTCGCTGAGGCGTAACCACCCCAGCACAAAAGACATAAGCAGGGATGTTATGGCAATAACAATTACTAAAACCCTCTCTACCAAACTATGCCTGGATCTGACTACCAGCCCCAGGTTCCGGGCCCGCCTTTGAAGGGGCCTTTGAGGTTCGAAGTGATCCAGCCCCCGTAAAAATCACCTTCCTGGGCCTGTACTTTTTCACCGTCAACGTAACAGGCCTCCACCCTGGAAGGATAAAAGGCCAGGTGGTCTTTTATTGCTTCAAAGCCGGGGCGGGGGTTTTCATAGCCCCAGGCTGCGCTTTCGATGCGTTCTGAAGCAGTAAGCAGGTCAAAGTAGAGGGCCATGCCCTTGAACTCGCACATGCTGGTCTTAGCTGTTTTGTGGAGCAGTTCCATCATGATGTCTGCCTGGGGGATATAGAATACAGGGGGGTGGCTGGTTTCAAGAACGCGGAAAGCGCGACTGCTTTTGGCCAGGACCTGTCCGCGGTGATGGACTTCAACTAAACCAGGGTAGGCTTCGACCCGGGGCGGGCGGGGGTAGTCCCAGACCGACTCTTGATCTTTTTTCTTCATTAGCCAAGCACCTCATTAATAAATCCGGGACAGGAATCCCGGCTAACTCAAACTTTCGATCCATCTACCGGGGGCTGCTCTATCAAGCCGGTGTTTTGCGAGCGCAAATTGGGCTTGAGTCAAATTGTCACTCCGTCTCTAGGTACTTCCTGGTAAAAGGCAGTATTATATTCTATATCTTTTGTAAACTCCTCGTATGTAAGCACGACTGGAGAAATGGGTGCATCATGCTTGCCTGCCTCCCAAATAACGCCTTGTGTGCTTTCATTATAGCACTTTCGGCTAATATAGAGAATAGAAAAAGACGGCATGTAGTTGTTGAGGAAAGCAGGGAGAAGCAGGTAACCTTGAATAGTTTTCACTGTGCCCCGAAATTTATAGTCCCAATGTTTATATTAAAGCAGGAATATTGGCATTAAAGTGGAAATAGTGAACTAATATTTAGCCTCTCTAAGATTAGTTCTTATCATGAGCACTCAAGCATGGTTTCAAACTCTGGAACCTAACCCGGGCTTACCAGTGCTATATAAGCTGTATTTCTAAATGACCTCTTGTAAGATCTGTGTATATTAGTGTTTATTGGATCGCATATAAAAGTCTTGCCAAATTTAAGCAGAAGTTTATTGTGAAGGGCTTAGAGGGAAGTGATTGCTAATGAGCCACGGTTCAGATAAATACCGCTTGCTAATCGAAAACCTGCCTGATGGTTTCGCCAACCACCAGATTGTTACAGATGAGGATGGCAAGCCTGTGGACTATATTTTCCTTGAGGTCAACCCTGCCTTTGAAGAGATGACCGGGTTAAAGCGGGAAGAAATAATCGGTAAAAAAGTCACCGCAGTGTTACCCGGCATTGAAAAGAGCAGTTTTGACTGGATCGGCACTTACGGTAAGGTAGCTTTAAGCGGCGAGCCGGCTCGTTTCGAAAACTATTCCGAGCCCCTCGGGCGCTTCTACGATATAAGTGCCTACAGTGATGAGCAGGGCTATTTCAGCGTATTTTTTAACGATATCACCGATCGTAAAGAGGCTGAAGAAAATTTGAAAGAACGCGTAAAGGAGTTAAACTGCCTGGAGCTTTTATCAGATGCTTTGCAAAGTGAGGTAGATCTGGAAAGCCTATTTAGGAAACTGGTTGATGGCATGAAAGATGCCTGGCTTTATCCTGAAATCGTCTGTGCCCGCGTTATTTTTAAAGGGCGACAATATCAAACCAAGAATTTTAGGGAAACCGCCTGGCGACAGGCCGCTGAAATAACAGTTCAGGGTGAGGCCACAGGTGTTGTAGAGTTATATTATCTCGAAGAGCGCCCCTTAATTGACGAAGGGCCGTTTTTTAAAGAAGAAAGATTTCTTATTAACCTGATAGCGCGAAGGTTAGGAGAGATTATCGAACGCTTGCAGACAGAGGAAGTTTTACGCAAAACCCAATTAACGGTTAATAAGTCTCCCCTTAGTGTCTTTTGGCTTTCGCCCGAGGGACAGTTTATTTACGTCAATGAGACGGCAGCAAAAAAGCTCGGTTACACACCGGGCGAGCTTCTGTCGATGTACGTGTGGGACGTGGACCCGAATTACCCCCAGGATAAAAGGAAAGAGCAGTGGAACTTGCACCGGCAAATGAAGGAGCGCATCGTTGAATCAGATCATCGGCGGCGGGATGGAACAACTTTTCCTGTCCGGATCAACATTTATCACCTTAATTTCGAAGGCCAGGAGATGGAAGTTGCACTGGCTGAGGATATTTCTGAACGAAAAGCCGCCGAAAAACAGCTTCAGGCGTTGAGCGATAACATACCGGGTGGGGTGATTTACCAGCTTGCAGTAGACCCGGAAGGAGGCCGCAGATTCACATACGTGAGTGCCGGAGTGGAGCTGCTAGGTGTGACCCAGCAGGAGGCCTTAAATGATTCACAAGCCATCTATGACCGGTTTCTTGAAGAGGATTTAGGGCTGTTGATGGAAGCCGAAGAGCAGGCGATTGCGACCATGACCCCATTCAGATGCGAGCTCCGGCTTCGCTATTCTAATGGGGAGATCCGCTGGGTTCAGCTGCAATCATCACCCCTAAAAACGGTGGATGACACTATCATTTGTGATGGAATTTGTATCGATATCACGAAGAAAAAGCTGGCAGAGGAAGAGCTGCTGAAGTTCAAGACAGCAGTAGAGCAGTCAGTGGACGGTGTGGCCATGAGCGACATGAGTGGAAAAATATTATTCATCAACAGCGCCTGGTCCGAAATGCACGGGTATACTTTAGATGAAGTCAAAGGCTGTTACCTCAGTGTTTTCCACAACAAAGAACAGCTGGATAATCATGTAACACCATTCACCGAGCGCCTGATCGCTAATGGTTCGAACCAGGGTGAGGTTGATCATACCCACAAGGATGGAACCATTTTCCCGACTCATATGACTACAACAATCATAAAGGACTCCGACGGTGAACCATTCGGGATGCTCGCTATTGCCCGCGATATCACCGAGCGCAAAGAAGTGGAAAGGTGCATGGAAGAAGAGTTCAACCTGAGGAAAGCCTTACTCGATAACATACCCAATTGCATAGCCATGATTTTAAAGAAAGATACACGCGAGATTGTAGCTTCGAACAGGGGTGGATATGAAATCGGTGCAATTCCTGGTAAAACCTGCTTCCAGACATGTGCTTTAAGAGATGACCCCTGCCCTTTCTGCCGGGCACCCGAAATGTGGAGAAGCAACCAGTTGCAACAAATTGAGGTCGAATACCGGGGGACCTGGTACGAGGGTATATGGGCTCCACTTTCAAATGATATTTATGTCCACTATATATTCGACATCACTGCACGCAAGAAAATAGAAGAGGCTCTAAAGCTTCAGGTCAAAGAGCGCGCCGCTGTTGATACCTTTACCTATTCTGTCTCAAATGACCTGCAGGCGCCCCTGCGCCGTATTGAAGGTTTTAGCGAAATGTTACTAGATGAATGCCCGGAAGAATTAAGCGAAAAAGCCCGCGACTACTTAACCCGCATCACCTCACAGGTTAGTTCTATGAAAGAACTGACTGAAGCCCTGCTGCAATTGTCAAAAATAGTCAGCCGCGAAATGGAAAAAGAACCGGTTAACCTCAGCATTTTAACCCGGTCCTGCCTGAAAAAATTACAGCATAAAGATCCTGGCCGCCGGGTTGAAACTGTAGTCGTCCCAGAGCTTAAAGCTGAAGGAGATACCGAGTTATTACAAGTTATGCTGAACAACTTAATCGAAAACGCCTGGAAGTTTACCTCCGGAGTAAAAGAAGCGCGCATTGAATTCGGCAGTACAAGTCAAAACGAACACATCGTTTACTACCTGAAAGACAACGGCTCAGGTTTTGATATGAACCATGCCGGCAAACTTTTTCTTCCTTTCCAGAAACTGCACCGTGAGGGGGAATACCCGGGTATCGGCATCGGCTTGAACCTGGCCTACCGGATTATTTCCCGCCACGGCGGTGAAATCTGGGCTGAAGGTGAAATGGGCAGGGGAGCCTGTTTTTTCTTTACCTTGCCCTAGGCCAAAAACTTTTCATTGAATGATAATGGGGTCAGGTCTTGAATTATCACTTTTTGGCATCCCCCACCAAGCCCTCCCGGAAGAGGAAGATCTTTCTTTCGATGCTGAGCGCTTCATATTCAATCAACCGTTTCGGAGCGGTAATGACTTTAAGCACCGCCAATAATATTATTGACATTAATCCATACCCCTGCTACCGTTGACGCAAAGAGTAATTTATCAAAAAACACTGCCAACCTTCTTCTTTAACGATCATGTTTATGCTAACGCTTTGTTAAAAACCAACCAAAGCATATAAAAATAAAGCACAATCATTTTTAAGGCTGTTTTTGGGTTGCTCAAATTAAAGGGGTGGAAAATTGTTCACTAAATCATTTCTTCTAAAAATCTATTTAAGCCTGTTATTTGCCGCTTTCCTGGCAATCTTTCCAGGGTGTGCTGCAGATGAATATGCAGTTGAAATAGAAGTTGAACCCGAAGGAACAGGTGAAGTAACCGGCAGCGGGGCTTATGCAGAAGGTGAAACAGTTACAGTAAAAGCTGAACCTGCAGAAGGGTATGAACTTGAAGAATGGA
>PUKV01000268.1 GCA_003550645.1 Syntrophomonadaceae bacterium
GCCTGGCGGTGGCACCAAAACCACCCCCACGGTTACGGGGACTAAAACATTTCCATTTAATAACTATCCAACCTGTTTAAAAATAATGTGCTTGCAGATCGGTTAGGCTGAAACTGCCACGGCTTAGCTTTAGTTTTCTTAAGCAGGCTGGGCAATACCATAAGACGTAATCTAAACAGGCTTTCCATTTATCCTCCCTGCTCCACCAGGGCGCCCCCGGCAGGCCTGGTGGTGTAAAACCGGGGTTCTGCAGCGAGTTCACCGCCCGTCTTTTCCAAAACCCGGCGCTTCAATTCAGGCAGATGTTCTTTTTCCACCAGGGCGATCACACAGCCCCCGAAGCCGGCCCCGGTCATCCGCGCTCCCCAGACCCCGGGGGAAGCCCAGGCTGTTTCTGCCAGCAGGTCCAGCTCCAGGCAGCTGACCTGGTAGAGATCGCGCAGACCTGCGTGGGAAGCATTCATCAGCTGTCCCGCCAGGGTGAGATCGCCCGCCCGGAAAGCTTCTACCGCTTCTAACACTCTCCGGTTTTCCTCCACTACGAAGCGGCTGCGCCGGTAAAGGGCTTCAGGCAGGTTGGGACGGGCTGCTTCTATTTCTTCAATACTTATGTCCCGCAGGGAAGCCCTGTTTTCTCCCAGCTGCCCGCCAATAAGGGCCAGCGCTTCAGCGCATTCTGCGCGGCGCCGGTTGTATTCTGAAGCCGCCAGGCTCCTTTTGATGCGGCTGTCGATAACGGCCAGTTCCTGCCCGGAAAGGTTCAAGGGGATATGCGCATATTCAAGGGAGCGGCAGTCGATAAAAAGGGCCCTCCCCGGCCTGGATAACATGGAGGCAAACTGGTCCATGATCCCACTCTGCACCCCCACGTAGCTGTTTTCCGCCTTCTGGCAGAGCAGGGCCAGCTTTTTGGGATCCAGGTTTAAGCCGTTCAGGTAGTTCATGGCCGCGGCGGTAGCCACCTCGAGCGCAGCTGAAGAACTGAGCCCTGAGCCAACCGGGATGTCGCCCCCGAAGGCAATATCAGCACCCTTAAGGCGGCAGCCTTCTTCCATAAGGGCCCAGCAAACCCCGGCCGGGTAATCCCACCAGTTTTTTCCGCCGCCAGCCGGGATTAGCTCCGCCAGGGGAAAAGAGACTTCCTCGCCCAGATCAAGAGCCCTGGCCTTGATTAAGCCGTCACTGCGCAGTGAGGCTTCCATGGTTATGCCCATTTCGGTAACAAAAGGCAGGACAAAACCCTCGTTGTAATCGGTATGCTCCCCGATCAGGTTTACCCGGCCCGGGGCGAATACTTTAACCCGCATTTTTTGAGATCACATCCTGCTATAACTGCAATAATAAGCGGTATCTGCTCAGCCGGCCCCTTCTGCATCAGGCACAGCGCTGCCTGATTCTTCTTTAAGGCGGGCTGATTCTGATAGCACTTTTTTCTCGTTGTAAAGCCTGAGAAAAACCAGGCTGAGAAGGCAGAAAAGGACGCCGGCCAGACCGGTCAGCCTGACGCCCAGGTCGTCTCCCACGTCTCTACCAAACACCAGGAGCGAGGTAAAGACCAGCATGGCGATCATCTGGCCCAGTTTCATCATGAAATTGCGAGCCCCAAAAAAGATCGCTTCCCGGTGGCTGCCGGTGCGCAGGGAGTCGTTTTCGGCGATATCAGCCACAATGGCATTGGGCAGAATGCCGTATGCAGCAAGGGGGAAGAAAGCCAGGGCCACCAGCAGGTAACCCTGCTGGCGCAGGGGCAAAGGCACCCAGTCCTGCCCGGACTGGGAGGTAAGCAGTAGGGAGAGGGCAAAAAAGATCAGGGAAAAGAGCAGGACCGGTTTCTTGCCCACCCGTTTTGCCACCAGGTTTACCAGCGGGTAACAAACAAAAGATCCGCCCATTAAAAGGATAAACAGGAGCGAATAAAAGTCTTCCGGCTGCCGTAAAAGGACAGTGACGTAATAGATCAGACCAGTCTGAAGGATGGTCATGAAAATCCAGTAAATCAAATCGGAGAGGGTAAAGACGATAAACTGGCGGTTGCTGAAGGTCAGGCGCAGTGACTCTTTCAAGGGAACAGAAGTGGGTTCCCCGACGCTGTATTTGTTCTCATCGACCAGGAACACGGGGATGTAAAGGCAAACCAGGGCCAGCAAACCCAGCACCCCGAAGGTAAGCTGGACCGCCCCCATCCGTGAGATTACCAGGGCATCTTCAAAGATCCCGAACAGGACCGGCGCCTGGGCCGCCACCACCATGCCCATGAAATAGGTAACAGAAATGTAGGTGCATAAATTTAGCCTTTCCCTCGGGTTATGGCCCAGTTCCGCGATCAGGGCCGTGTAGGGGACATTGTAGGTTGTGAAGGCGATATAAAAGAGCAGGACGGTTATCGCCAACCAGGCCAGGTTCCCGGTGCCGGACACCATATTAGGAGGGAAAAAGACCAGGAACATGAGAATCACCATGGGCAGGCCGCCGGCAGCCATGAAGGCTATCCGCCGGCCGATCCGGGAAGAAGCCCGGTCAGACAAGCTGGCAATCCAGGGATCGGTAACGGCATCCAGAAACCGTCCTCCCATGGTAATCAGCCCGATTACAGATACAAACCCGAAAAAGTAGTATTCGGGGATCAAGCGGGGCAGCCCGGCCCCGGAAGGCGGGAGATAAAAATAGACCAGGTAATTGATGATAATGCCGATGACCAGCGCCCAGCCAAACTGTCCTATTGCATAGGCGATCGCCCTGCTGAGAGGTAAAGACGGTTTCATATTGTTCTCCTTTGTTTAAAAACCATTTAAATTATAGCTAAAATCTTGGCCGCTTTTGTTAATTCCCTGAAGCAAACGTGCCGGTTATAGTTTACATCAAAAATCACTTCCCGGCACCCCGACCGGAACAGCCTCTTTTTTCGCTTGACCCTGGTTGACTGATTAAAGGCGGCCCGGCCCCGGCTACTATGATTTCATGATCATAATCCATGCCTGCCCGCCCGGTTTGAAATTTTAAAAATCCGCATAACTTGACATTATATCCCTTTTGAGTGATACTAAATAAAACTGGTTTTTACGGGAGCGCTCATCCTTATAACAGGTTTTAAGCATCTTGATCCCTGTTGATCAAGCTTCTTTTTTGTAAGCCACGGGAGACGGTTCCACCAACTCTGCTTCGGCTTTAAAGCTATGCATATAGGGACGTTCGAACCGTTCCCACAGAGCCACTTATCATTAAACGAGAGGCAAAAGTCTGGGTAATAAGCTTAATTCTTGATACAAGATCCCTGCAGCAGCGGGTGACAACTGAAAGGAGTATATCTGACAGGTAATGTAATCTGAGCGTCCACCTAAAAGATATATCACCATAATTTATGTCCGCTTTGATCGACATAATTACAAGCTACAGTACAGCCGATTTTCTGCAGGATTTAACCCTTGTCGGTATCGCCTACGGTTATATCCTGCTTACCATCCTGATCCCAGTTTATCTCGAGCATAAAGGGGTCATGTCCAAGTTTGTCGCCCGCAAAACCATTCATCTTTTCACAGGCCTGGTAGTTTTAATTGTCCCTTTCTTCATCCTGCCCCTGTATGCCGTTATTATTGCCCTGAGCCTGACCATTGCCGTTTATTTCAGCGGCCGGGACAGTTCCGTCAAGCAGCTGCAGGAGCTATATGAAGCAATCGGTGAAGAAGCGGAAGAAAAAGCAGGACGCCTCCAGGGCCCCTTCTACTACAGCCTCTCCATAACCCTGCTCTTTACAATATTTGTCCTCTTCGCCCCCTACCGGCTTTACTTTCCCATCTGCGGCATATTAATCATGATCATCAGCGACTCTCTCGCTTCGGTAGTGGGGAAAAACTATGGCCGGATTAAAATTGCCCTGGCCTACACCGGCTCAGAACGGACTTTAGAAGGCTCGCTAACCTTTTTTGCCTCGGCCTTCCTGCTCTGCTACGGGGCCTTTTATTACTACGGCCTTTTTAACCCGATCAACCAGAAGCTCCTGACCCTGGATTTGGTATTGATCTATGCCCTGGTCACAGCCCTGGCCGGAACCCTGTTTGAGCTGTTTTCTCCTTCTACCACCGACGATCTAACCGTACCGGTGGCTACTACCCTGGTAATTTTCCTGCTGGCCCTGCTCTAAAATAAAGAACAGGACAGGCCCGGTATTAAAACCACTTGGAAT
This sequence comes from Syntrophomonadaceae bacterium, assembly GCA_003550645.1. Taxonomy (GTDB): domain Bacteria; phylum Bacillota; class Dethiobacteria; order DTU022; family DTU022; genus B1SED10-74M. The sequence goes on from PUKV01000268.1 coordinate 4,181, forward strand.
AAGCTTCGACCTTTACAAGTTATATGCCCTGCCGGCTTTCATAACAGCCATTACTGTGAAACTGCCCCCGGGGCTAACCCGCACCGAGGACCACACCTAAAAACCACAGGAAAAATCCGTACTTCATAAGCAGGCTTAAACGTTCAAGCCTGCTCTCAGAGGCAGAGTTGCCGGCATGGATAGCAATATAGGTAAACAGGGGGTACAGGCCGAAAATGACAATCAACAGGTAAGTGTAATTGTATTGCTCAATAAAGAAAGTAGCAAGCATCACCAGGGCGGTGATTACCAGGGAAACAATCATAACCTTGCGAGCGGCCTGTTTACCCCAGGCCGTAGCTATGGTCCGGCACCCCTCTTGTAAATCTCCCCTGTAATCGGCCATGGTTTTCAGGATTTCCCGCCCCAGCAGGGCAAAAAACACCGTCGCAGCAAGCATCAAGGTAGGCTGAATATTTTCCGCCGCCACCCCGCCAAAAATGAAGCAGAGGGCAACAATTGCCGCTACAGCCCCGTTGCCCCATAAAACTGTACATTTAAGCTTCCAGGAATAGAGGTAGAGCA
>PUKV01000155.1 GCA_003550645.1 Syntrophomonadaceae bacterium
ATGAGTGATCGCCAGGCCCGGGAAACGGGTACAGGCGGCGAAGTATTGTGCTATATCTGGTAGCATAGCGAGGAGGATTACCGATGTCACGAACCGGTAAAGAACCTGTTGCTGTACCGGAGAATGTCCAGGTACAGTTTAAAGGAAATAAAATAACAGTAAAAGGGCCAAAAGGGGAGCTCTCAAGAGAGCTGCACCGGGAAATGATAATTGAACAGGAAGAAGGCATAATCCGGGTCAAGCGCCCTTCCGACCATCCTGATCATAAAGCCCTGCACGGATTAACCAGGACCTTGATCGACAATATGGTCAAAGGAGTAACCGAAGGGTACAGCCAAAACCTGGAGCTGGTTGGTGTAGGCTACAGGGCGGCGATGGAAGGGAACAAGCTGGTCTTGAATGTTGGGTTTGCCCACCCGGTGGTTTTTACTCCCGGTAAAGATATGGAAATTGAGGTGCCCAGTCCAACCAAGATTATTGTAAAAGGTATCGATAAGCAGCAGGTAGGGAACCTGGCCGCGGTAATTCGCAGGACCTATCCGCCTGAACCTTACAAGGGCAAGGGTATCCGTTATGAAAACGAACAAGTCCGCCAGAAAGCGGGTAAAGCGGGTAAATAGTCGCCTGGAGGTGTAAAGTAGTGCTGAAAGTAAAATCACGTCAAGTCAACCGGAAAAAGCGTCACCGCCGGGTCAGGACCAAGGTATACGGGACCCCGGAACGTCCCCGGTTAAATGTCTTCCGGAGCAGTAAACACATTTATGCCCAGGTGATTGATGACCAATCAGGAGAAACCCTGGTTGCCGCCACCAGCCTTGACCCGCAGCTGCGTTCAGAGCTTGAGCACGGGGGCAACCGCGAAGCTGCCCGCAAGGTCGGGGCGCTGCTTGCCGGCAGGGCTGTGGAAAAGGGCATTGAGAGTGTAGTTTTTGACCGGGGCGGTTACCTCTATCACGGCAGAGTAAAAGAGCTGGCCGACGGGGCCCGCGAAGCCGGGTTAAACTTCTAGAAAGGGGGAATTGCACGGGTGTCAAAGATAGAACCATCACAAGAACTGGTTGAAAAGGTAGTCCAGGTCAATCGTGTGGCTAAAGTAGTAAAAGGAGGCCGCCGTTTCAGTTTTAGCGCGCTTGTAGTAGTAGGCGATTATAACGGTGTGGTTGGCACAGGAATGGGCAAAGCCGGAGAAGTGCCGGAGGCTATCCGCAAGGGCATTGAAAATGCCAAAAAGAGCATGATTCAAGTGCCTATGTCAGGGACTACCATTACACATGAGGTTACCGGCCGTTTCGGAGCCGGAAAAGTAATGTTAAAGCCTGCTTCTGAAGGTACCGGTGTAATCGCCGGTGGGCCTGTTCGTGCGGTTTTAGAGCTGGCTGGAGTGAGGGATATCCTGACCAAGTCGCTTGGGTCCGATAATGCAATCAATATTGTCAATGCAACCATGGAAGGCTTGAAATCGCTGAAACGGGTAGAAGAAGTAAGCTCTTTGCGCGGTATTGAAGTAGAGAAGCTGCGCGGGTAAGGAGAGTTGACAGTTATGGCAAAAAAGTTGAGAATTACCCTTGTTAAAAGCCCGTTGGCCCGCAATCCCAAGCACCGGCGTACTGTTGAAGCGCTGGGCTTGAAAAAGATCGGCCAGACGGTGGAGCATAAAGATTCACCGGTGATCAGGGGTATGGCTAACAGAGTAAGCTATTTACTCGACGTAGAAGAAGCCAAGTAATTGGAGAAGCGTTATACAGGGAGGTGTAGCCGATGCGTTTACACGAATTAAGGCCTCCTGAGGGAGCCAGGAAAGCGGCTAAACGTAAAGGAAGAGGCATGGCTTCAGGGTTGGGCAAAACTTCCGGCCGGGGCCAAAAAGGGCAGAAAGCCCGCTCCGGGTCCGGGATTCGGCCTGGCTTTGAAGGTGGACAAATGCCGTATTTTCAGCGTTTACCAAAGCGCGGTTTTACCAATATTCATAAAAAGAAATGGAATATTGTAAACCTGGATGATTTGAACATGTTCGACGAAGGAACAGTAGTAACACCGGATCTTTTACTGGAAGCAGGAATTCTTAAAAACGAGCGAGATCCCTTAAAAGTGCTTGGTGATGGTAAGCTGGACCGCAAACTGGAGGTCCGGGCTCACCACTTCAGCAAGCAAGCCCTGGCTAAAATTGAAGCAGCCGGTGGAAAGGCAGAGGTGATTTAGAGTGCTGGAAACAATTCGGACAGCGTGGCGAATCAAAGAACTGAGAGAAAGAATTCTTTTTACCCTGGCAATGTTTGTGGTTTTCAGGGTAGGTTCAGCGATTCCTGTGCCCGGTGTTGATGCAACCCTTTTGGCTGATTTTTTCCAGGAGGATACCATCTTCGGTTTTGTTAACATTATCGGCGGTGGCAACCTGGCCAACTTTACCATCTTTGCCCTGGGCATCATGCCTTATATTAACGCTTCCATTATCATGAACCTTTTAACGATAGTGATACCCAAGTTGAAAGAATGGAGCCAGGAAGGTCCCGAGGGGCGCAAGAAAATGACCCAGATACCCCGGTACGGGACAATAGTGATTGCCCTGATCCAGGCATTTGGCTTGTCGACGGTAATTGCTGGAGAAGCCGTCGTGGACAGGACCACACTTTCTTATATTACGATAATTATATCGCTGACAACCGGTACTGCATTTTTAATGTGGATGGGCGAGTTGATTACCGAAAGAGGGATCGGCAACGGAATCTCCCTGTTAATCTTTGCCGGTATAGTGGCCGGTTTCCCGATGGGTGTGGCCATGATTGCCGAGCAGTACCGCTTTGGTGAGATTAATATGCTGCTAATTGTCCTGGTAGCACTAATTCTGCTGGCTTTGATTGTGGGAATTATCGGCCTCGACCAGGGACAGAGGCGGGTAAATGTGCAGTACAGCAAACGAGTGGTCGGCCGTAAAATGTACGGCGGTCAGGCCACCCATATTCCGATGAAAGTGAATCAGGCGGGGGTTATTCCGGTAATCTTTGCTTCGGTAATCCTGAGCTTTCCGCAAACGCTGGTTAGCTTCATCCAGCATCCGGTAGCCCAGAGTATTGCCGCAAGCCTCGGTTGGGGTACCAACCTGAACCTGATTTTATATATGACTTTGATTATCCTGTTTACTTTCTTTTATACTGCGGTCCAGTTCGATCCATTCCAGGTGGCCGGCAATATTAAGAAATATGGTGGGTTTATACCCGGGCTGCGTCCGGGACGCCCGACGGCCGATTACCTGGCCAGGATTACATCCAGGCTGACTACAGCGGGGGCTGTTTCACTGGCTTTTATAGCTGTATTCCCGATTTTGCTGGAGCGCTTAACCGGGATGAACATCATATTTGGAGGTACCGGTTTAATCATTGTAGTTGGTGTTACCCTGGAAACATTCAAGCAAATTGAAAGCCATATGTTGATGCGGAGTTATCGTGGATTCATGAAATAGAGAAGGATTATGATTAAGCTCAAGTCGTCAAAAGAAATCAAGCTGATGCGGGAAGCAGGTAAAATAGTCGCCGAAGTCCTGGAATTGATGGGACAGACGGTAAAGCCAGGTGTTACTACTGCCAGGCTCGACAGTGTAGCGGAAAGCAGAATCAGGAAACATGGTGCAGAACCGGCTTTCCTGGGTTATAATAACTTTCCGGCATCAATTTGTGCTTCGGTAAACAATGAGGTTGTGCATGGAATTCCAAGCTTGCGCAGACTCAAAGAGGGCGATATAATCAGCATTGATGTCGGTGTTTACCGGAAAGGGTATTATGGGGATGCTGCTGCTACTTTTGCAGTTGGAAAGATATCTGCCGAAGCACACAAGCTAATTGATGTAACGCGGGCATCTTTACAAAAAGCGATTGAAAAGATGCAAAGCGGTAACCGGCTTTCCGATATATCTCATGCCGTCCAGGCTTATGTGGAACAGAACGCAATGTCGGTTGTGCGTAATTATGTCGGACATGGGATCGGTGAGCAAATGCATGAAGAACCACAGGTGCCAAACTTTGGGCTGCCGGGAAGAGGCCCCTTACTGCAGCCGGGAATTGCCCTGGCTATTGAACCGATGGTAAATGCGGGCAGCTGGGAAGTGGAAGTTCTTGATGATCAGTGGACTGTAGTCACCAGTGATGACAGCCTTTCTGCTCATTTTGAGCACACAGTGGTGCTTGGTGAAAACGGCCCCGAGGTAATGACTTCTTCCAGCTTTTCTTAAGGGAGCGAAGTAATGGTGGAACTGCAACCGGGACAACTGGTCCGTTCATTGGCTGGCCGTGATAAAGGGAAGCATTACCTGGTGCTGCAGGAACTTGATCAAAAATTTGTGCTTCTGGTTGACGGACGCAGGCGTCCGGTTGCCCGGCCTAAGAAAAAGAACAGAGCTCATCTTCAGCATTATGAGCGCTGGGCGGAGCTTGAAAAACCGTTTGATCCCAAAGAGGTAACTGATAACCAGGTTATTGAGTCGTTGAAGGAGTTGGTTCCGGTAACCGGGGATTCCGAAGAGGAGGTTTAACTAGGTAACATGAGCAAGAAAAAAGATGTAGTTGAAGTGGAAGGCACAGTAGTCGAACCGCTGCCGAATGCCATGTTCCGGGTTGAGTTAAAGAACGGGCACAAAATTCTGGCTCATGTTTCGGGCAAGATCCGGATGAACTTTATTCGCATTCTGCCGGGCGACCGGGTATTAGTAGAATTATCGCCTTACGATCTGACTCGGGGGCGCATTA
>PUKV01000154.1 GCA_003550645.1 Syntrophomonadaceae bacterium
ACACCCTTGTTAAAAACTTCGTCTCTTAAGGTCCGCATGATCTCGGCCCCGGTATAATCGCGGGCGGCATGCATCCGTTTCCTCGATGTCCCCCCACCGTGGGCCGTAATCATGGTCCCATCATCTTTTTTATCGAACATGGTCCCCAGGTCTTCCAGCCACTTGATCACCAGCGGGGCATCCATCACCAGGGCCCTGGCCAGTTCGGGAACATTCTCCAGGCGCCCGCCTCCGACAACATCCAGGAAATGGATGGCCGGAGAATCATTTTCCTTGTCGGCGGCCTGGATACCGCCCTGGGCCATCATAGTGTTGGCATCACCGAAACGCAGTTTCGTAGCCATCATCACATTTGCTCCCGTTTCATGGGCCATCAACGCTGCAGACGCCCCGGCCCCTCCACCGCCGATGACCAAAACATCGACATCATAATCGGGCTCGGCTTTTAAGTCTATCTGCACCTCTTTCAGGCGGCTGTAGGCTTCAAAAACGTCAGCCATCTCGTTAGGCATGCGGGTCCCCTTATCCACACCCACTTTTATCTCCCGGAAACCATCCTCAATGTAGTCGGGATGAAATTTTTGTAAAACATCCCGCCTTTCTTCCGGTGACATCCGCGGATAATCGACGCCCACCCGGGAGGCCCTGGTTTCTTCAACTTTTTTCATCAGTTCTTTCAATTGCGGTGTATAGGCCAAACTGATCAATCCTCCCTTTAGGGTTTATTTCTCAATATCCCGGTTATTGTATAATTCCTGCAATTTTTCCTTGTCGGCATTGACCAGTTCGTCAATATCTGCATCCAGTTCACCCGCTTCAATCGCCCGGGCCCGTTTGGTCAAAAATGGATCCGGCTTGGTCAGGTAGCGGCTGTAAAGCCGGCGGCCGGCCAGGGCTGCGTTGTAGTGGACAATATTGACCGGACAGCGGGAAACGCAGAGCCCGCACATCAGGCAGTCGAAAGAGGTGTCAGCCGCTTTGGCAAAATCTCCGCGCTGCAGGTAAGCTATATACTGCATTACATCGATATCCTGGGGGCAAACCTTGGTGCAGGAATTGCAGCCCAGGCAGCGGAACACTTCCGGGTAAAGCTGGGCGAAATGGGCCACGTTTGGCTTGATTTCTTCCAGCTCGTAAACTGCCTTCCGGGCCGGGAAAAACGGGATTTGAGCCAGGTAGATCCCGTCCTCCACCTTGGTCTGACAGGCCAGGCCCACTTTCAGTTCATAATCGCCGGCCATCCGGTAAACCGTAGCGCAGGCACCGCAAAATCCAGCCCTGCAGCCCACTCCGCGCTTGAGCTGGTAACCGGCATATTCCATGGCATCCATAATGGTCAGGGTTTCCGGCACATGATACTTTTTGCCCATGATATAAATATCAACCATCTTGATCGTATCTTTCTTGATGGTATCATTTGCTGCTTCGCTCATGATCTCCTCCTTGTTCTCTGTCCGGTCCGGCTTTGTCTCGTTAAAACCTTTTTATTTGAGTTCCTTTTAACCACTGTTAAGCTTCCGGCGGTTCCGGGATAAAGCCCTGGTCCATAGCAGCCCTGGTCTGATCCTGGGCCCGCTTGATAAACGCTTCCGCCTTCTGGTAGCATTCCTCGCGGCTCAGCTCGACCCGGGCCAGCCCCTCGTCGACAGCTTTCATAGCTGTGGCCGTGGCTACCCGGGGGAAAACTTCCCACATATCCATGGTGGGCAGGATTTTTTCCGAATCCATACCTCCATCGGGAGCACAGGCAGCCAGCTCTTCAGCAGCGGCAATGCACATCGTATCGGAAATGCCGCTGGCCTGAACATCTAAAACACCGCGGAAAATGGCCGGAAAACCAAGCGAATTATTGACCTGGTTCGGAAAATCGGACCGGCCCGTGGAAACAACTTTGGCCCCCGCTTCCTGGGCATCCCAGGGCCATATTTCAGGAATCGGGGTGGCACAGGCAAAAACAATAGCATCTTTGGCCATACTTTCCACCCATTCCTTTTTAATGGTATCCGGCCCCGGCTTGGACAGGCCGATCAAAACATCAGCATCCTTACAGGCCTGATCAGCCCCGCCGGTTACCCGGGCGCCGTTGGTGGTTTGGGCCAGCTCCCATTTGATGGGGTGCTCTTCCTTTAGTTCGGTGCGGCCCTTATGCAGGGCTCCCTTACTGTCGATCATGATAATCTTTTCCGGATCCATCCCGGCGGCAATCAGCAGCCTTACCGTGCAGATATTGGCCGCTCCGGCCCCAACCAGGACCGTTTTGACCTGGTCGATTTTTTTGTTCACTATCTTCAGGGCGTTGAATAACCCGGCCAGGGTCACCAGGGCGGTTCCCTGCTGATCGTCGTGCCAGACCGGGATTTCACATTCTTCCCTGAGCCGGTCCAGGACATAAAAACATTTCGGGCTGGCGATATCCTCCAGGTTAACGCCGCCAAAGCTGGGTTGCAGCATCTTGACAAAATTGATCAGCTCATCGGCATCCTTGGTGTCAACACAGATGGGGAAAGCATCAACCCCGCCCAGGTACTTAAACAACAGCGCCTTGCCTTCCATCACCGGCATGCTGGCTTCCGGACCGATATCGCCTAAACCCAGCACCCTGGTGCCGTCCGAGACAACCGCGCAAAAATTGGCCTTGTTGGTATATTTATAGACATCTTCTTTGTTCTCGGCAATTGCCTTGCAGGGCTCGGCCACCCCGGGAGTATACCAGATCGCAAAATCACCGATATTTCGGACACAACTTTTCAGGTTAACTTCAATTTTACCCCTGTAAAAGGGATGGAGGCGCATGGCATCCTCAGCCGGCTTTTTAGCCTTGGCCAGCAATTCGTCTTTGTTCATGGTTATAAACCCTCCAGGTCTTTTTTAAAATTTAAGCCAGGCAATTTTTTTTCGCAGAACTCTACTTCACTGCTGCCCTCCCACCTGGCGGACAGGCCGGTCATCCGGGTTTTAAACAATCCCGGGTAAACTTAAAATAAACTGATTAAACCGGACCGGTTAAGCACGCAAACTCGTGCGGCAGCCCGGCATGATCGCTTAATTTAACCGGGAAATTTAAAAAGCGCTGTACCGGCCTTTATCGGGCGTAGGCCTGCGCTCCTTCAGCATATAAATCATTGCCGTGAGCATCATTGATCACTGTAGCCGGAAAATCTTCCACTTCCAGGCAGTGAATGGCTTCAGCTCCGAGCTCCGGGTAAGCCACCACTTCACATTTTTTGATCTTTTTAGACAGCAGGGCTCCGGCCCCTCCCACAGCGGCCAGGTAAAGACCCTTTTGTTCCTGAAGTGCATCCTTGACCGCCTGGCTGCGCAGGCCCTTCCCAATGCAGGCTTTCATGCCCTGTTCCAGCATCGCAGGCGTGTAAGCATCCATTCTGCCGCTGGTAGTCGGCCCGGCCGAACCGATCACCTGGCCCGGCTTAGCCGGGGTAGGGCCAACGTAATAGATGATCTGGCCTTTCAGATCGATCGGCAGGGCTTCACCTTTCTCTATTAATTCAATCATTTTTTTATGGGCAGCATCGCGGGCGGTATAAATGACGCCGTTGATTAAAACGTTATCCCCGGCCTTCAGGGATAGGACATCGTCTTCACCCAGGGGAGCTTCGATTCTTTTCATTTCCATGCCGGTCTGCCTCCTTTCTTGTTCCAACCAGTAACCAATAAACACTTTTATACAGGATCCACGCCCTGGTTTAATTGGCCCGGATCAAACTAAATCACTCTTTCCACATGCCGGCTGGCATGGCAGTTAATGTTTACAGCCGCCGCCATGCTGGCGATATGGGAAGGAAAAGTCTCGATATGCACGGCAAGGGCGGAAACCCTGCCCCCGAATCCCTGGGGCCCCACGCCGAGATTGTTGATCTTACCCAGGATTTTTTGTTCCAGTTCGGCAAACCTGCTGTCCGGGTGAGGCTGACCAACCGGTCTGAACAGGGCTTTCTTGGCCAGGACAGCAACCCGGTCGAAAGTCCCTCCAATACCCACACCGACAACAATGGGAGGACAGGGGTTGGGCCCGGCAGTTTTAACCTGGTTAACCACAAAATCAACCAGTCCTTCCTCGCCATCTGCCGGTTTGAGCATTTTAATGGCGCTCATGTTTTCACTGCCGCCGCCTTTGGGGGCAAATGATACCTTCACTTTGTCCCCGGGAACAACTTCGGTGTAGATCACGGCCGGGGTATTGTCCCCGGTGTTTTTGCGGTCATAAAGGGGATCTTCAACGATCGACTTACGCAGGTAACCATCGGTGTAGCCCTTTTTAACCCCGGCATTGATCGCTTCTTCCAGGGTCCCCCCGACCAGGTGTACTTCCTGGCCCAGCTCCACAAAAAAAACGGCAAATCCCGTATCCTGGCAGATCGGAATTTGCTCGTTTTGGGCAATTTCCAGGTTATCGATTAACTGCTTCAAGACTTCTTTCCCCGTCGGTGACTCTTCAACCTCCAGGGACCGCTTCAGGGCACCGGAGACATCTTCCCCGAGGTATATATTAGCTTCCTCGCACATCCCGGCAACAGTTTCAATGATAGTCGGCACGGAAAGCTCTCGCAAAAACGGCACCTCCCTTTTATCTGCATACTGCAGGTTCGAATTATATTATTTTACTTTCTGCTTCCAGGGAGGAATTCCTGCCACCGGTTATAATATTTATTATAATTCTAAGATTTATTTGTCCAGTTCTCCTGGTTCTTCTTCCGCAGAACTACTAACCCTCTTTAAAAGTCCCTCCCAGTCATGGTCTACTTCTTCCTGGAGTGCTTCGATAGTGGTTTCATCAACCTGCCTGAAGCGGCGCTGCACCTCCAGGTACTCCTTCAAGGGGGTCCGCTTTTTCTCCGGGTAAAAAGTCATCCGCCACTTAGTGCCGCCAACAATCTCATAAAGCGGGTAAAAATTGGTAGACACGGCCAGCCGCGACAGGTGGATCGTATCTGAGGAGTCAGTCCCCCAGCCCGGTGGGCAGGGCGACAGGACATGCATAAACCGGAACCCTTTCATCTCCTGGGCTTTCCTGAGCTTGTTTTCCAGATCCTGCGGAAAAGCCAGGGACGCAGTGGCGGCATAAGGGATCCCGTGGGCGGCCATGATGCGCATAATATCCTTTTTCTGCCCGTGCTTGAACAGGGGATAAGGGCGGGTGCTGGTCCGTGCTCCAAAAGGAGTGGCCGAGCTGGTCTGCATCCCGGTGTTCATGTAGGCCTCGTTGTCATAGCAGATAAAAATATAATCCTCGTTGCGCTGGGCCGCCCCCGATAAAGCCTGCAGGCCGATATCAAAGGTGCCGCCGTCGCCGGCCAGGACCACCACCGTGGTATCGTAATGCCCCCGGGCATTGAGCCCGCGCCTCAGGCCGCTGCCTACTGCGCCGGCGCTGGGGAAGGGGCAGTGCAGGATGGGACATTTTAGGGCCGTAAGCGGCGGAGCCCCGGCAATGATGCTCCAGCACGATGCGGTTATGGCCAGGGCCAGGTTTGGCCCCAGGGCCCTGGTCAGGTAGCGTACCGTCAGGGCGCCTCCGCACCCGGGGCAGGCATTGTGTCCCGAGTACATCATTTCATGCTCCATGCTGTAGTCGGTAATTTTCATCTCAGGTCCACCCCCCACTGTGTGGCGGTCAATCCGTCTTCCGGCCTTCTTTTCGCCGCCTGGGCCAGGATAGCTTCGGTTAAATCAATTCCCCCGGCCAAGATTAAATCCTGGATCAGCGGCCTTTTGTCCACCCCGTAGAGGGCGGCCCTGGTTTCCTGGGCAAAATAACCTCCTGTCCCGGTGGAACAGTTCCGGTCGATAATAATCAACCGCTCCAGGCCGTGCTTTTCAACCACCTCTTTCAGCTCTTCACCCGGAAACGGCCTGAACATCCGCAGCTGGATCAAACCGCAGCCTTCCAGCTCCGGCAAAAACCACCTTACCGTCTCAGCGGTACTGCCGGCAGCAAGAAAGGCCGTTTTGGCGCCCTCCGGGACGACTGCCCCCACGGGTTCGTAACTTCTGCCAAACACCTGGTGAAATTCCTGGTTGATAGTGGAAAAAAGTGCCGGCGCTTTCAGCATATCTTCATGCCGCTTCCGGACCAGCTGCAGCTGACTTTCCCCGGTTTGAAGACCGTGTAAGTTGGCCTGCTCCCCGGGCACAACCTGGGCCTGGAACTGCGGTGGGCCAACAAATTCACGGACCCGCTCTTCTTCCGGGACATCGACCGGTTCATAGGTGTGGGAAATATAAAAACCGTCGAACACTACCATGGTGGGCAGGAGCAGCTTTTCTGAAAGCACAAAAGACTGCACGACGATGTCAAAGACCTCCTGGGCGCTGGCACAGTAGATTTGCATCCACCCGGTATCACGCTGGCTGAGGCTGTCACCCTGGTCCGGGTCGAGGACCCAGGGCGCTCCTACAGTCCGGTTCACATTGACCATAACAATAGGGAACCTGGCCCCGCTGCACCACTGGGTCATTTCATGCATGTAAGCCAGCCCGTGTGAAGAGGTAGCCGTAAATACCCGCGCTCCGGCCGCTACGGCGCCGTTGCAGCAGGAAAGGGCCGAGTATTCCGATTCCACGCTCATAAACTCTCCACCCAGCTCGCCCTGGGCCTCAAAACTGGCCAGGGTTTCCACAATTGCCGTCTGGGGAGTAATCGGGTAAGCCGCCACCAGGTCTACACCGGCCCGCTGTACGGCCAAGGCGGCCGCCTGGCAGCCGCTGATCAATTCAAAAGGCATTTTTAATAACCTCCTTCCAGGGCCATAGCCCGGGCCGGGCATTCCACGACACAGATACCGCAACCCTTGCAGTAGTCAAGGTTTAGCTCAAAGCTGTTGTTGACCCAATCAACGGCGAGATCAGGGCAAAACAGGTAACATACTCCGCAGGAGTTGCAGGTGCCGCAGCCCAGGCAGCGGGATGCCTCCAGGACCGGGTTCGCAAGGCGATCCTGCAGTTCCAGATCGGTCCTGGCAATCAAATTCAATTCATCAAAAGCTACAGGCTGCTCAGAAAAACCGGCCAGGTCAGGGCCTGATCTAGTTTCGATCCTGGCTATGATACCCTGGGCTCCCAGCCGTCCCGCCCTGATCGCTTCAGACACCGTGGCCGGTCCGCTGGCCAGGTCTCCCCCGGCAAAAACAGCCATTTCCCGCTCCACCCGACCAAGAACACTGTAATCGGGTTCCTGGCCCAGGGCCAGGATTACCGAACCACATTCTTTGTTAAATGAACGGCTTTCATCAACTACCAGCCCTTCCCGGTTGGTCTTGCTGTAATGAAAAACCACCCCGGTGACCTGGCCTGTTCCGTCATCAGCCTCAATCAAACCCGGCCGGGCATTAAAAATGAGTTCAACACCTTCCCGTTCAGCCTCCTCCACTTCAGGCGAGTAAGCCGGCATTTCGGCCCGGCTGCGGCGGTAAACGAGGCTGACATGGTTAATACCGTTCATGCGCAGGGCGCAGCGGGCGCTGTCCACGGCGGCATTGCCACCTCCGATTACCACAACCGGGTCTCGCAATTCAGGATGCTGCCTGGTATTAAACATACTCAAGAAATCCAGGGCATGGAAAACTCCTTTTTTCTCAATACCGGGCAGACTTTCTATCCTGGGCAGCCAGGCCCCGGTTGCCAGGAACACTTCCCGGTATTCCCCGGCCAGATCATGCAGGTTAAAATCTTCGCCAAGAGTTCGGTTGGTAACAAATTCACTGCCTTCTTCTTTCAAAATCGATAGTTCCCGGGCCAGGACTTCGCGCGGCAGGCGGTATTCGGGAATGCCCAGGGCCAGCATCCCGCCGATTATTGAAGAACGCTCAAACACAGTAACCCTGTATCCTTCTTGAGACAGGTAGTAAGCGCAGCTCAAACCGGCCGGCCCGGAGCCGACTATGGCCACCGGGTCCTTAACCGCCCGCAGTCCCTTAGGGGGTTCATAATGATCGAAGCGCCACTTTCCGATCGCTCTCTCGACAGCCGGGATCTCCAGCTCCTGGTCCAACCGGCCCCGGTTGCAATTTTCCAGGCAGGGAGAAAAACAGACATGGCCGGTAAGGGACGGAAAAGGATTGGTCCGACTCATGATCTCCCAGGCTTCCTCCCAGCGCTGCCCCTTTACGGCTTCCATCCAGTCCGGAACTTCAGAATGCAGGAGGCAGTCACTGCGGCAAGGGGAAAGCCTCTGAATCTTTTCTGGTGCTACTACCCGCCAGCCCCCGGTTTTATTCAGTGAACTGGGCTGGTAGCCGCGGGCATATTCGAAAACAGCCTGTTCCGTTTTACCTGACAAGGCCGCCCACCTCCTCCACTTTTTCCGATCCTTCATTTACGGCGCTGATGTTGGCTTCGATGCTGGCGGTTATTCTTTTTTTGATCGACACAACCAGGTTATCGATGGAAGTCAGACCGCTGACCCTGGCCATCGCCCCGAGCAGCACGGTATTAACCACCGGGAAACCAGCTACAGTCAAACCATGCCTCCTGGCAATCTCGGTGGCATCAACTGTGAAAACCTTGAACCGGTCTCCTTTCAGGGTTTCTTCGGGTAGGAGATCCAGGTTGCCGGCTTCGATATTAAACAGCAGGGTGCCGCCTTCTCGCAGTCCCGACAGCAGCGTTTCACTGCTCAGGGTCGGATCAAAAACCGCAACAAAGCCGGGTTTATATATCCGACTCCTGGGCATGAGGCGATCTTCCCCGGCCCTGATAAAAGCGGTCACCGGGGCGCCGCGTCTTTCTGCGCCGAATAGAGAAAAGGCCCTGGCATAACGGCCTTCCAAAAACACTGCTTCAGCAAAGATGGAAGCTGCCACTACTATGCCCTGCCCGCCGCGTCCATGCAGCCTGAATTCATAAACTTTTTCTCTCATATCAATCCTCTCCCAGCAAAAATAAAGAGCAATAAGCGGCAGTTGTTACCGCAACTGGAGCCTTTCCTCGGCAATAATATCGGCTACTACTCCGGGCAGCAACTGCTCCTCCCGGGCTCTTTGAAACAGTTTCTTCAACCGTTCTTCAATGCGGGCCACTTCCTTTTTAATCATTTCATCATCAGTGCTGCCCTGCCTTCTCATTTCTACAAAGATCAGCCCTCCGGCATTGATCACATAATCAGGTGCATAAAGGATACCGCGCTCTTGTAGCGCTTTGGCCATACCTTCAGTTTTATAAACATTGTTTGCCGCCCCGGCAATAATATCGCATTTCAGGAGGGGCAATGTTTGTTCGTTCACAACCCCGCCGGCTGCGCAGGGAGAAAAAATATCACAATCCTGGCTGTAAATATCATCGGGCGAAACGGCTTTGGCTCCTAATTTAGCCTTGATTTCCTCAACCCTGCCCTGGTCCAAATCACTAATTACCAGGGAGGCTCCTTCTTCAGCGAGGTGCTGACACAAAAGTTCTCCCACACTGCCTACACCCTGCACGGCAACTATCTTTCCTTCCAGGCTTGGAGAGCCGTAAACCTCTTCAGCGCAGGCTCTGATTCCTTTCCAGACACCATAAGCCGTGAAGGGAGACGGGCTGCCGATAGATTCACCGCCGATTACATAATCCGTCACCTCGTGCATACAGGTTAAATCATCCTCATCAAGCCCCATGTCCTTACCGGTGTAAAAACGCCCGTTGAGCTTATTAACGCAGTGCCCGTAAGACTGAAACAGCTCCCTGCACTTATCCTTGTTGGGATCACCGATAATCACCCCCTTGCCTCCACCAACCGGAAGCTCTGCCGCAGCAGACTTATAGCTCATCCCCCGGGCCAGGTGCATCAAATCATCAATCGCTTCTGCTTCAGATCCATAAAACCACATCCTGGTCCCTCCCAGGGCCGGTCCCAGGACTGTGCTGTGGATAGCAATCGCAGCCTTTAAACCGCATGAAGATTCATGAATCAAGATTAACTCTTCAAAACCCTGCTCTTCCATCTTAGAAAGGTAACCGGACATCATTATCACCCTCCAGTTAAAAATAATAGCTTACCAGTAACTTACCAGCAATAAAATATATTCGCAATTTTCATACCACACTCTACACTTTTCTTCTGCTTCCACTCTACCTGTGCAGACCGGGAGTATCCCGGCAGGCGTGCATAATTTTGCAAAGTGAAATTGTTTGCCTGCAAAATATTTCATGGCCATTATCCCCGGTGCTTTGACCTCCTGCTTCAGAACGGTTCTGTGATCTGCACCATGGATTCTCTTACCTTCTGCCCAGCCTTTCTTCAGCGAAAATATCGGCTACCTCACCGGGCAGCAGGTTTAGCTCGCGGGACCGCTTGAGTATAGCTTTCAACCTCCCTTCAATGCCGGAAACGAGATCCCTGACTTTTTGATCGTCCTTTTCCCCCTGCCTTCTCATTTCAACGAAGATAAGGCCCCCGGCGTTGATAATATAATCAGGAGCGCAAAGAATTCCACGCTCATGCAGGGCCTTTTCATAACCGTTATCCTTGATCACATTGTTGGCCGCTCCCGCTACAATATTACTTTTCAAATGGGGCACGGTTTCCGCATTGATTACCCCGCCTGCTCCGCATGGAGAAAAAATATCGCATTCCCGATAAATGATCTGGTCCGGATCAACTGCCGTAGCTCCAAATTGCTTCACTGCCTGCTTCAGCTTTCCCTGATCAAGGTCGCTGATCAGAAGGTGCGCTCCCTCCTCTGCCAGGTGACCGCACAGGGCCCGGCCAACGCTGCCCACACCCTGGACGGCAACAACTTTTCCTGCAAGGCTCGGGGAACCGTAAACTTCCTCCGCGCAGGCCTTTATCCCTCGCCAAACCCCGTAAGCGGTAAAAGGGGAAGGGCTGCCGATTTCCGATCCACCGATTACATGCCCGGTTTCTTTCCGGATGCAGTCCAGGTCCGGCTCGGCAATTCCCATATCAGCTGCAGTAATAAAGCGCCCGTTCAGCTTTTCTACGTAACGGCCGTAACAATTAAACAGGTCTTCACATTTATCCTGGTGCGGATCACCGATAATCACTCCTTTACCTCCACCGAGAGGCAGTTCAGCCGCGGCAGCTTTATAGCTCATTCCGCAGGCCAGGCACATTACATCTTCCACGGCCTCCTCTTCGCTGGTGTAAGTCCACATCCGGGTACCCCCCAGGGCCGATCCCCGGGCGGTACTGTGGATGGCGATTGCACCCTTTAATCCGGTGCGGGCATCATGAAGCAGAACCAGCTCTTCAAATCCCCTTTTTTCCATCTTGGCCAGGTATTCAGACATATTTACCCCTCCAGCAGCTTACTACTACAGCGCAAGATTAAGAGCTAAAAGTTGCCCTGGGGACATTTCAAGCACCCCAACAGACAGTACAAGCCGAAGGGAAGACCAACGAACAACCCCGTGGCTTAGCAGGCCCTGTTTCACGAATTATGTTGCGCTGTAGTGTTAGTCAGGTCTTTATATTGCCTGCATATAATATATTCGCAATTTTCATACCAAACATGAAGCAGTCAGGCTCTGAAAGAAACGATAGCGAGGAGCTGCCTAATAGATATTAAGCCAGGCTAACAAGGGCTGGCGTGAAATTAACTTTGCGAAGGCTAGATGACACACAATCAGGTGGCCTGGTAGAGCCGGGATTAGCACCAGGCTCATGATGCTGTCTCAAATAGTGTCTGCATTCGTGCTGCTTTGCGAACCAGGAACATTGCCGGTGCAGCGGTTGCAATGGTCAATGAGCCAGGGTTGCAGCTGGCCTCTCTGCATGGAGGCGGGCAAAATCTATAAAAGCCTGTGCAACAGGGGCACATCTTTTCAAGCAATCCTGGCAACGCCTGAATACGTTGAGTTTGCAAGGGGTCATTGTGAAATCCACTGTTCATGGTCCCGGTCTGTCCGGGTTGGGTGGTTAGATGGAGCGGTTTTGCTAGAGGAGGTTATGCTGGTGCATCTTGTTGTAGAGGCTGCGAATAGAAATATCCAGTTTGCGAGCGGCTTCAGCCTTGTTTTCTCCGGCTTCCCTGAGCGCTCTCAGGATGATATCTTTTTCCCAGGCCCGGTGCATTTGCCTGAGGGTACCTTCCAGCGGAGCCTTTTCGCTGCTTTCTTCCCCTGAGGACCCTCCGAAAGGCATGACCAGGTGCTTTTCTTCGATCACATCATGATCCCGCCCGAGGTTAATTAAAGCCCGGGCGATAACATTTTCCAGTTCGCGCATATTGCCCGGCCAATCGTATTCTTTCAGGCGGCGGTGTACTTCCGGAGTCACATCGACAATCGGCCGGCCGTACTTCTTGGTCAATCCGGCCAGAAAATGATTAACCAGCAGGGGAATATCACTTTTTATCTCCCGCAGCGGCGGCAGGTAAATGGGGAAGACATTCAGGCGGTAATACAGGTCTTTGCGGAAGAGGCCCTGCTCGACCATTTCTTCCAGGTTGGCATTGGTGGCCACGATCAGGCGCACATCGATGGCCCGGGTCCGCGACTCTCCAACCCTGATAATTTCTCCTTCCTGGATCGCCCGCAACAGGCGGGCCTGGGCTTCATTTCCCATAGCCC
This sequence comes from Syntrophomonadaceae bacterium, assembly GCA_003550645.1. Classification (GTDB taxonomy): domain Bacteria; phylum Bacillota; class Dethiobacteria; order DTU022; family DTU022; genus B1SED10-74M. The sequence goes on from PUKV01000154.1 coordinate 12,526, forward strand.
CAATTTCGTCCAGGAACAAGGTGCCGCTGTTTGCCTCCTCGAAATACCCTTTGCGGCCGCCTTTCTTGGCTCCCGTAAAAGCACCGTCGGCATAACCAAACAACTCGCTTTCAAGCAGGGTGTCAGTCAAAGAGGCACAGTTGACCCGAATAAAGGATTTATCGGCCCGGTCGCTTTGATGATGGATGGCATGGGCAAAGAGTTCTTTGCCGGTGCCGCATTCGCCCCGTAAAAGAACGCAGGCCGGCGTAGCCGCCGCCTGCCTGGCCCGCTCAATGGTCTCCTTGATTTGCTCGCTGTTGCCGATAATATCGTCAAAGGTGTAATGAGATTCCAGTTCCCTGACCAGGCGGCGGGTGCGGTGCAGCTCTTCCATAACCCGGCGCAGTTCGGAAATGTCGTGAATAACTCCAACGCTGCCCTTTAGCTCGCCTTTTATAACCAGGGGAGCACAGCTGACGATCACTTCCCGGCGAAAAGGCCCTACCTTCATGCGAACGCCCTTAATTGGCTTGCCTGTCTGCAGTACCCGCATGTGGACGCTTTCTCCTTCAGCAATGTCCACGGTGGCAGGTTTGCGCAGCACCTGATCTTCGGTCAACCCGGTCAACCTGGTGTAGGCCCGGTTGACCATGATCCCAATTCCGTTTTCATCGACCACCGAAACCGCATCGGAAAGAGAATCAATGATAGTCTGTAAAAGTAATTTGCTTTCACCGTCTGCCGCCAGGGTTGATATCTTCTCTTCGCTCACCCTTTCAAGACCTCCTTAAACCCGGTTTCATCAAGAATCTCAACCCCGAGATTGCGGGCCTTCTCCAGCTTGCTGCCCGGGTCTTCCCCGGCCACCAGGTAATCGGTCTTTTTACTTACTGAAGAAGCAACTTTTCCGCCCCGCTCCTCTACCAGGTCTGCAGCCTGATCGCGGGTAAATTCTTCCAAAGCCCCGCTGAACACAAACGTTTTACCGGCCAGGATTGCGGCCGCTTCAGCCTGCTCACTGGATGCTGGTTCGTAAAAATTAACCCCGGCTTGTTTTAATTTGTCCAGGACCGGGCCGGTTTCGGGCATCCCGAAAAAACTTACTACCGCTTCTGCTATTTTCGGACCTATTTCAGGGATAGCAGTCAATTCTTCTTCTGAAGCCTGGCGGAGCAGGTCCAGGTGGCCGAACTTTTCGGCAAACAGGCGGGCCGCTTTTTCTCCGACAAAGTTAATTCCGAGCCCAAACATCAACCTGCGCAGGGGGTTCTCCCTGCTTTTTCTGATTGCTTCAATCAAGTTTGCAGCCGACTTTTCCGCCATGCGTTCCAGCCCTACCAGCTGCTCCGGGCGCAAGTAATACAGGTCCCCTACATCCTTGACCAGCCCTTCCCGGAAGAGCATTTCCGCTACGGCAGGGCCCAGGCCTTCGATATCCATGGCCCGGCGGGAAGCAAAATGGACCAGCTTCTCCACCAGCTGGGCCGGGCAGGTCGGATTAAGGCAGCGCAGAGCAGCTTCTCCGCCCAGGCGGTGAGTCTCTGAGCCGCAGGAAGGGCAACTGCGGGGCATGGTAAAAGCTCTTTCTTCCCCGGTACGCTTTTCTTTGAGTACACCCAGTATTTCAGGGATAATCTCTCCGGCTTTATGGACGGAAACGATATCGCCGATCATAATATCTTTAGCATCGATAAAATCTTCATTATGCAGGCTGGCCCGCTGGACCGTGGTCCCGCTTAAGGTAACCGGTTCCAAGATGGCTACCGGGGTAATGGCCCCGGTCCGGCCTACGTTGACCCTGATATCAATCACCCTGGTATTCTTTTCTTCGGGTGGATATTTAAAGGCGATGGCCCAGCGGGGACTCCTGGCCGTAAACCCGAGGCTTTGTTGGAGGTTAAGGCGGTTTACCTTTATAACCACGCCGTCAGTCTCGTAGGGCAGTTCATACCTTTTATCCTGCCATTTCAGGCAGTAATCCCAGGCCTCGCCCGGGCCGGAACATACCTCGTAGTTGGCGTTGACCGGAAAGTGCAGTTTGTGCAGGTAATCGAGCAGTTCTTTTTGAGTGCTTTTATTCAGGCTGTGTTCACCCAAACCGTAGACAAAAATCCTTAAGGGCCGGGCGCCAGCCAGGCGCGGATCAAGCTGACGGACTGAGCCGGCAGCCGCATTACGGGGATTGGCAAAAAGAGGCAGACCCTGATCTTCGCGCTGCCGGTTTAGCTGCTCAAAAGCGGCCTTGTTAATATATACTTCGCCACGTACCTCCAGGGTTACCGGTTCCGGAAGCTGGAGGGGAATCTGCCTGATTGTTCGTAAATTCTGGGTTATATCTTCTCCGGTATAACCATCTCCCCTCGTGGCTCCGCGCATAAATACGCCTTCTTCATACTGCAGGGATACGGCCAGGCCGTCCATTTTTAGTTCGCACAGGTACTCAAGGGACTCCAAGCCGCTTAAACGGCGCACCCGGGCATCGAAATCGTGCAGCTCCTGCTCGTTAAAAGCATTGTCTAATCCGAGCATCGCTACCTTATGATCCAGGGGTTCGAAGGCACTTAACGGCTCCCCGCCGACTCGCATGGTCGGCGAATCGGGATCCTGCAGTTCGGGGTAGGTCTGCTCCAGTTCCTGCAGCTCGCGCATTAAATGATCGAATGTTTGATCATCAATCAGGGGCTGATCGAGAACATGGTAGCGGTAGTTGTGCTCATCTATTTCCCGGCGCAGCGTCCTCATCCGTTCTTTAACTTTTTCCAGATCCGGATTACCCATGCTTTAACCCCTTTGCCTGTTTTGATAAAACCACCACTACTTTGAAGTAATTAAATAAACATCTTGAAACAACAGCGAAAGATTATGAGTTAAGCTGTTATCATGAGCCTGGCTTTGCTTTGAACCAGTCAAAAATGCAAGCAGTGATTTTTTTGAGTGGTTCGCCCGGGGTAAAAACCCGGTCAGCATGACCTTCGGAAGTTAACTTTTCGGCATCCTCTTCGGGGATAATGCCGCCTACCAGCAGCAGAACATCATCCAGGCCATTTTCCTTGAGCATTTCCTTGATCCTGGGTACCAGGGTCATGTGGGCCCCCGACAGAATGCTCAAGCCCACCACATCAACATCTTCCTGCAGGGCGGTCTCGACCACCTGCTGGGGAGTCTGGTGTAAGCCGGTGTAGATCACTTCCATCCCGGCATCCCTAAGGCCTCTTGCCACCACCTTCACTCCCCGGTCATGGCCGTCCAGCCCCGGTTTGGCTACCAAAACCCTTATTGTCCTGTCTTCCATGGTTAAGCACACTCCTTAAAAGAGCGGTTTTTCCTTGTACTCGCCAAAAACTTCCTTCAAGGCCGCGGTAATCTCACCTTCGGTAGCATAAGCCCGCACAGCCTCCAGTATCTTCGGGATCAGGTTTTCACCTGAAACGGCACACCTCTTCAGCTCTTCCAGGCAGGCCGAAACCCTGTTTCCGTCACGCTCCTCTTTCAACCGCTGCAGACGCTCCAGCTGCTTGCGTTCCACCTCCGGGTCAATCTTTAAAATCTCAATTTCCGGGGCCTCACCGCTGCAATAGCGGTTTACACCGACTACGATCCGGTCACCCCGGTCCACCGCCTTCTGGTACTCGTAGGCGGCATCGGCAATCTCCTGCTGGAAAAAGCCGTGGTCGATGGCGGGAAGCACTCCGCCCAGGTCATCAATTTTCTGGAAATACTCTTCAGCCCCTGCTTCCATTTTATCAGTCATGGCTTCAACAAAGTAAGACCCGGCCAGGGGGTCGATCGTATTGGCCACGCCGGTCTCGTAAGCCAGGATTTGCTGGGTGCGCAGGGCAATTTTAACCGCCTTTTCCGTGGGCAAAGCCAGCACCTCATCCATGGAGTTGGTGTGCAAAGACTGGGTCCCGCCCAGAACAGCCGAAAGGGCTTCATAGGCGGTGCGAACAATATTGTTTTCCGGATCCTGGGCAGTCAGGCTGCATCCTGCAGTCTGGGTATGGAACCGCATCTTCAAAGAGCGAGAGTCTTTAGCTCCGTACTTTTCCTTCATCCGGCGGGCCCAGATCCGCCTGGCGGCCCGGTATTTGCAAACCTCTTCAAAAAAGTCACTATGGGAATTGAAGAAAAAGGACAGCCGGGGCGCAAACCGGTCCACATCCAGGCCGGCATTGATCCCTGCTTCCACGTAAGCGAAACCGTCAGCCAGGGTAAAGGCCAGCTCCTGGACCGCCGTTGAGCCCGCTTCCCTGATATGGTAACCGCTGATGCTGATCGTATTCCATTTGGGAACGTGATCGGAAGCAAAGGCAAATATATCAGTAATCAACCGCATTGACGGTTCAGGGGGGAAAATCCACGACTTCTGAGCAGTATATTCCTTTAAGATATCGTTCTGGATCGTGCCGCCGACCCGGTCCAGGCTAACCCCCTGCTTTTCAGCGGTGGCCAGGTACATGCACCAGAGAATCGCTGCCGGTCCGTTGATGGTCATCGAAGTGGTGACCTGGTCCAGGGGGATCTGATCGAACAGGATCTCCATGTCTTTTAGAGAATCGACAGCCACACCACAGCGGCCTACTTCGCCGATGGATCGGTCGCTGTCCGAATCATAACCCATCAGGGTGGGCATGTCGAAAGCAACACTCAGGCCGGTTTGGCCCTGTTCAAGCAGGTAGCGGTAGCGCCGGTTGGAATCGTAAGCATCGCCGAAACCGGAAAACTGGCGCATCGTCCAGAGCCGGCCCCGGTACATGTTGGGCTGCACCCCCCTGGTGTAGGGGTAGCGGCCCGGGAAGCCGAGTTCGGTTTCATAATCGAGAGCACCGGTGTCCAGGGGAGTGTAAAGCATTTTAATAGGCTGCCCCGAAACAGTTTCCGCCGGTTGTTCCCGCTCCTTTAAATCTTCGAGCTCTTTTTCCCACATCTCCTTGAGTTCACTGATCCGTTCCAGTTGTTCCCGATCAAACATTTAACCACCCTCTTTATCGGCTTCTCCGTAGAAATCGATTTTTTCAAGCAGTTCGTACGCGGCACTGTAAGGATCCCGGTGGCGAAGAACAATCTTTTCAACCAGGCTGTCAAATTCAATTTGCTCCTTAACCCGGTCCCAGATCCGGTTTTTAACCAGGTACTCAACCTGTTCAGTCAACTCCCGCCGGACCCGCTCCCGGCGGATCTCCAGCAGCCGCCCGCTTTCTTCCATGAAGCGGCGGTGTTCCTGCAAAGAATTCCACACCTCTTCGATACCTTCCCCGCGCACCGATACGGTACGCACAACCGGCGGGCGCCAGCGGTCGTCTTCTTTCATATCAAGCATCATATTGATCTCGGTAAGTGTCCTTTCAGTTCCCGGAAAATCGGCCTTGTTGACTACAAACAGGTCGGCTATCTCCATAATCCCGGCCTTGATAGTCTGGACACTGTCACCCCCGGCCGGGGTCAGGACTACCATAGTGCTGTCCGCCGTCTTGACAATGTCCACCTCCGACTGGCCTACTCCCACAGTCTCAACCAGGATAATATTCTTACCGAAAGCATCCAGGACCTGGATCGCTTCACGGGTTGCCCGGGCCAGCCCGCCAAGACTACCCCTGGTGCCCATGCTGCGGATAAAGACATCCTGGTCCAGGGCATGATCCTGCATCCTGATCCGGTCACCCAGGATCGCCCCTCCACTGAAAGGACTGGTCGGGTCAACCCCGATCACCCCAACCTTGAGGTTTTCCGAACGCATCTGCTGCAAAAGGCAGTCCACCAGGGAACTCTTTCCCGACCCTGGCGCACCGGTAACTCCGATCACGTAAGCATTACCGGTACAGGGAAATATTTCTTGAAGCAGTTCCCTTTTCTCCGGCTCATCATTTTCAACTTTTGAAATCAGGCGGGCAGCCGCGCGCCTGTTTCCTGCCAGCAGGTCTTCTACCAGCTGCTGCATTTATCCACCCCTAACCATACCGGCTTCCAGGAATAAAAGACCTGTCCGGCTTCCCAGCAGGTTAATATTCAATTCCTGCCACACAATCAGCGCCCTTTTCGTAATGGTGCTTGATTGCCAGCACCTCGCTGACCATGTCGGCCATTTTAACCAGCTCCTGCGAGGCACCCCGACCGGTCAGGACCACTGTTACTCCTTTCGGTTTTTCCCGGAGCAGGCTGAGCAATTCCTCTTCTTCAATCAAATTATAATCAACGGCGACGTTTATTTCATCCAGAACTACCAGATCATAATCACCGCTGCGGATCGCTTCCCCGGCCCTGGCAAAACCGTCCTGGGACAGGTCAACGTCAACCGGATCAGGATCTTGACGGCAAACAAAACAATCCCTCCCGGCCCGGACCAGGGTTAAGTCAGGCATCTTTTCCAGGGCTAAAAATTCACCGTAATCACGGCCCTTCATAAAATGCATCATGTAAACCCGGTAACCGTGCCCCAGGGCCCGCAGAGCCTGCCCCACCGCCGCAGTAGTTTTACCCTTACCATCACCGGTAAAGACCATGATTAACCCCGGGTTTTCAGACGCTCTATTTGTG
>PUKV01000104.1 GCA_003550645.1 Syntrophomonadaceae bacterium
ACAGTGGGTTTTGGTCAACCTCGCTGTAGGGAAACGCTGGCCCCGTCTCGGTTGGGTCACGTTCGGTGGGCTCCCCTCGAGTAGCTGTTTCTGACATCCCAGGTGAACGTTCCCCGGCCTGTTGGTCTGCTTTCGCGCTCGAGGAGTGATTATTTGGCTCGGGTTCTGGTTCCTCACTCGCGTGGTCTTCTTTTTCCGCTGGTTCCTCGTCGGCATCAGGGGCCGGCTGCCCAAGATCAAAATCCGTCATTGAATTATCCTCCCGCGTTCGATAATATCTGCAATCTCACCGAAGTGCTCGAGTTGTGGGTTCTCAGGATCATAGGACGGGAGTGGTTCGCGTTGCTCGTAGGCCTTCCCGATCGCTGCGGTGTGACGGATCGGTGGCTTCGGCGCGTCGATCTCGCCAGCGTCGATTGCATCCCACTCGTCGGCTCGAATCCGTGCAAACGGCGGGATATGCTCATCCAGCACGGTTTCAAGATCGATATCGTCGGGTAAGGTTCCCGAACGGGCATCGACGCCGTCGCGACCGGCAAGCAACAACGCCGCAAAACTCTCCTGAGTGTTCATCGCCTCCAGTAGCTTCCTGTCGCTTGTTTGGTGGTCGATCCGTGCGCTCAGATCGTTTGGCACCGTCGCGAGAATAGTGAACTCCCCGAGCTGACTTCGAATTGGGCCGACGAGTCGCGTCGCTGTCTCACGAAGGCCGTTCAACGCTTCTGGTTTCGGCATCAACGGCAAGATAGCGTTCGGAGCCGCCACGACCGCGTTGTTCGTGAGCTTATTGCGCGTCCCGGGGACGTCAAACAGGATGTACTCGTATCGGTCCCCGAGTGTCTTATCGACGATCTCCTGTTTCATCTTGAGGTCCGATGCAAGGACCGAGTCTTTCGAGAGGTCGTCGGTGACCGAATCAAGGTTCAACGAGGGGATGAAATCGAATCCGTGGCCAGGATTTTTGACTATCGCCTCGAGTGGCTCATCACCGAGGAGGACGTCGGACAGATCGGTTGCACTACTGCTCTCTCGAGTGTAGTATCCAAGCCCGGTCGAAAGGTGGCCTGCGGGATCAAGGTCTATGACGAGTGTGTTGTGCCCGCGAACCTTCCCGAGAATCCCACCGAGCGTACTTACGAACGTACTCTTCCCGAAACCCCCCTTCAGCATGGGGAAACAAACCGCTTTTGGTGTCTGATTTTCTACCATTGTGTGACTCCGCCCGCCGCAGCGTCGGATTGACCCAACGGCTGTGTCGGCAGGCAGGCTACACATTCAACCAATCGTACTTATTTGTGCCGTGTTCAGTTGGCTCAGGCACCTCACTTTGCGTAGGTGGCTTAGGTACCTTAAGTGGCGTAGCTAAGTTACCTAAGGTGCCTAAGGTAACTGCGTTGGCTGTGGTAGGGACTCGAGATAGTGTAGGAGTCACAGGCGGCTTGCCACCGCCCCGGCAGAAGGCCGGTATTTGGTAATCATTACTCTACACTCGAGACCGATAGTCGTTTTGTCTGGGTCGGTATGACACTATCGGCACTCGAGCGTTGGTACTCACCGATTAGAATCACCGCCTGCTACGGTGGTCGGCCAGCATAGACGAGAACCTCGCCGTGACCACGACGGATGTAGAATCCGAAGGGCCGATCCACCGGCAGCGCGGTAGCGGGGAGTTGCCCGTTCGGTGCAAAAACAATTGTGGTGTGCCTCGAGGGGATTTTCAAAACGCGAAAACTCGAGTGGAAGCGAGGGGGTTTACTCGAGGGTGAGCGATTCGTTCCGGCAGATGTAACAGCCACAGGTGTCGAACGGGATATCGGCCTCACAGTCGGCGACGCCGTGGGTGTCGATGGCGTCACGGATGGCCTGTGCCCGCTCGAGGATGGCGTCGAAGCGGTCGGGATCGAACACGAACAGGCCGTCTTCGGGCCAGGTCCGTACCTCGAGATCGCCTTTCGAGACGTACACGATCTGTCCGAACTCAGCGCCCGTGGCGGCCATGTAGACGTGGATCTGATCTAAGTGGCGGTCACTCGGTGGATCGAACCGATACCAACCATTCCTGGATTTGAAGTCCATAATCGCGTTGCGCTCGGGGTCGAAACAGTCGGCATGGCCGATGAATCGGACGCCGTCACGCTCGAGTTCGACCGGCTTTTCGAACTCAGCCGTGGGGAACTGCGGGCCAACGTACTCTTCGATGAACTCGTGAATCAGCGTGCCAGTTTGGAAGACACCGAGTATGTCGGTCTGGTCTTTGAGCCCGAGCTTCGACAGGTAGGCCTGGCGCTCACACAGTGCGATTTGCGATGGGTGGAAGGTCACCGCGTCGGGTTCGGTGTGGCTTTCGTGATCGTTCACGGTCTCGAGAGCCGATTGCATCGCACCCTCGAAATCGATCGGTTCGACGTCGGTTGTCGTCTCTGGATTCGTCATTTGGAAACACCGGAGCAGTCTGTTGCTCCTATCTATTACTATGTAATGGTAAGGATATAAAGATACCGGAAACCAATAGCGGACGCTCCGAAACACGGTCTCGAGAGAACGGGTGGCGACGCCGACTACCCGGTGTTTCCAATACAGAGTGTATGGCGTCGCCACTCGAGGCTTACCGCGGGGCGATGAAAAACCCACCGTCGTCACTCGAGTGCCACACCGACAAACACAGCCACGACCACCGACCTCTCGAGTCTCAAACATACCCACATCCCGACGCCGGATAGCGATAATCGGTAGCTTTAATAGCTACCATTACAATGTAATAGATGGGGAAAAAACCCCGGTGTTTCCACATATGACGAAACCGTCATCGATGCCAGCAGAATCGTACTACGAAAAAATTGAAACGCTCATGAGCATTCGAGCGGCACTCGCTTCGTGTGAGGCCGTCTCGTCGATGGATATCAACCTGAACGAACGCGGCCAACTCACGGGCCACCTCTCACTCCGACACAACGCGCACTTTTTCGAGTTCAACAACCTGCTCGGGGAGTACCCAATCCGTGTTGTTTCCATCCGGTCTGTCGATAAACTCCGACCCGATGGGAGCCACCTGGACCGCGATATCGAAATTCGAGTTGCGATAGCCGAAGACTGAACACACGGCCTTCATTTTTCGCGGGTTGGTGGACGATGGTGTTTTATACTGTACCATTACATTGTTAGATAGGGCTATTGCCCGGTGTTTCCACCTATGCAAATGACTCGCACCAAACGCGCGTTCGAACACGTCACGACCGAAACGCTCCGTGAGAACAACGATGCCGTCCTGGTATCGATCAAACGCCTGCTCGAGGATATGGGGCAGGCCGACGTCGCCCGGGGCGTTCGCTTCGAAGCCACCGATGACCACGTTATCGTTGGCCGACTCGAGGCCACCCCTATCGACGGACGCACCGATCCGATGGGCCGGACGATAAGCTCCCCTGGGGGCTCGAAGGTCGTCGCGGTTCCCGCCAGCGCACTCGAGCATGTCGTCGTCGACGCCGACACGCCGATCGACGGGCTCGAGGTCGACCTCTGGACGGTGACTGACGCCGATGAATCTGCACCGCTGTTTGCCATCACGCCCCGGATACGACAGACGATGCAATTTCCCGTAGGAGACCTCGGGGAGAGTGAGGCCGATGAGTAGCGTCTTCGCTTGGCTCCGATCTCCGATAACCTTGATCGGGATCATATACTTGCTCGGGATAGTAACTCTGGGGGCGCTGCTTCTATCGGTTGCGTTGGTGGTGGGGGGCGTGTATGCGTCCGACGTATTTGAGGAGGAACCAGAGCCACAGGTCAACGTTACCGCACTAGACGAATCCGAATTAGAGGATGGTGACAAGTCCTATGCAGTCATGGTGCGGTGTAGTGATGGTGGAATAGCTGGCCTCGAGTATTACCATCACGAGCAGCAGGCCGAGGAACGTGCTGAGTATCTTGAAGACAAACTCGATGAAATTTGCACTGACCACGAAGAGTCTATGGAAACGGTTGGGCAATGGGAGTTCCCAACAGGCAACCAATCGACCGGTGAGGGCGATGAGTAGCACCCACGTCGGCCCGATTATCTTCGGCCACGAAATCGCTCGCGACCAGCTCGAACGCGAGGGCGAAGTCGTCACGTTCCGCCGTCGTGACCGAACCACGGGGGATACGTGGTGGCGAACCTCGAGAACCGGCCCGAAAGAAGGGGATGTGCACGTCGCCCAAATCGGACGGGCAACCAGGCGCGAGGACCTCGAGCCCTACGCCGACCTGAGCGGGTTTGATAGCACCGACGCCTGGATCGACGCCATCGGGGATGTTCACAACAGCGCGGTCGACGGCTATCTGTATCGGGTGACGGTCGGCCACTCCGATTAGGACAAAACACAAACAATTATATTGTAATAGCCTGTACCAACAGGTGTGCCTGGGAAACCGGGCCGTGACCACGACGATGGAATCCGAACTTACACCACAGAAGACTGTACCGACCGCAGACCACCCACTGTGCGAGCGCTGTGAGGCGCGTGTGGCGACTGACCGACTACAACGGGCTCTCGGCGGTGTCGACGTTGGACAGCCACTCGAGGTCTGTGAGCCCTGCTCGTCGGAACTCGAGGGTGTGACCGTCCTATGACTGCCACGCTACGGACGCTCGAGGACTACGAACGCGCTGTGGACCGACTTGCGTGTCT
>PUKV01000025.1 GCA_003550645.1 Syntrophomonadaceae bacterium
TAGCTTAAAAGAAACAGGTACAATGAAAAGCCCTGCCGAACCAACGGGAGGGCTTTTCGGTGGGGCTTTGCAGCAGAAACCGGTTTCAGGCTAAGCCCAGGTGTTAACGTTTCCGCCCAGGTGGGTATAGATCTCTTTTTGCATCTCGAGCATTTCCACCAGGGCGTCTCCCTGGGCCTCGGCGCTGTCCAGAACCATTTTGCTAATCCTGGCCCCTGCTTCCGCCTGGATCATTTCCTGCTGCATTTTTGTGGCCGCGGAAGCTATACTCTGGATCAAATCTAAACTCCCCCTTTCAGCAATAGTTTCAGGCCGTTGCCAGTCAGGTAAAATGCAGGCGGCCTTACTGCTAGTATCGGCTTTTGTTCGCTTTTGAAAAGAGGTAAAGTACTTTAATTTTAAAACGAACCCCGCTTTTATTGCTTTAAAGCACCAAGGCAGATTAGTTTGCAGTAACTGAGCTTGCCGAATGATCTCAAGAACACTGTCATCATTACCTGAAGCTTATCAATACCCGGGAAGTAGCCGGTCAAGTCATTCCTTATTTTTTTTTAGCAGGTATTCTGAGCAGTAAAACTGCCGCCAGGACCAAAATTACACCGGCATATTGTACGGGGGCGAACCTTTCTCCCAGGAAGATGTAGGCCAAAAAAATTGCAGCCGGCGGTTCGATGGCTACGGCGATACTGGCTTTCCCTGCTTCAAGGTAGCTCAAACCGTAGATATATAAAAAGTGAGACAAAAAGGTGGATATAACCACCAGGGCAGCAAGGGCCGACAGCAGGGCAGGTGAGGAACCGATCTCCTGCACGGCAAGCCAGGGAGGCCTGAGCAAAGCCAGGAATATGGAACCGGTAAAGAGCAGGTAAAAGGAGGTTGTCAGGCGGTGGGTTGATCCGGTAAGGTGTTTGCCGAATACGCTCAGCAGGGCAAAGAAAAAACCTGCGCCAAGGCCCAGCAGGACTGACCGGGGATCATTAAGTAAAGCGGTAAACTCGAAAGCTTCGACCACAAGGACTACTCCGGTAAAAGCGGTAGCCAGGGCGGTGATCTTGATCCGGGAAAGGGGTTCGCCCAGGAAAATGCGGGACAGTATAACAGCAAATACCGGTGAAGTGTATAGCAGAACCACTGCGGTGGACATTCCGGCAGCGCTGATTGCGCTCAGGTAAAAGATATTGAAGATTGCTATACCGGCCAAGCCGCCCAGGGCCAGCATGGCAATTTGCTTTGGGCTGACGATCAGCTTTTTGGGGTGTGCGACCAGCAGGAAGGCCAGGAATAGAATTGCTGCCAGCATGCTCCTGGTTGAGGCTACGTTAACCGGATCCAGTCCTTCCCTGAATAGAAATGTGCCGAACAACCCGGTTGTTGCCCAGCATATTCCCGCAAAGGATACCATCAGCAGGCCTTTACTTGTGTTCATATTGGACTCCATTACAGTTTATTCATTAAGATAGCGGCGTATAACCCAAAAACGTACAAAGTTATTTTAACATACTTCCGCAAATGTGCTTTGCTGTTAAAATTCGGCAGCCCGATTATTTTGATTTGTTCAATATTTATGTTACCATTAAATAAATCCGGTTTCTGCAAAAACCACTTAGTCCATGTGTAAAAAAACTCTTTATTTATTGGTTGCTAAGGAATATAATATTGCAGAATAAATTGCCATAATAATGCGGCTGAAAAAATGGCTAACGGTTATTAGATATTTAGCTAAAACTCCCGCATTTAAAGAAAGGTATGTTTCAACTGTATTTAATACCGGTAGCATTAATAGTAGTGCTCTTTTTCTGGTTTGTTTACAGCAGGCAGCTGCAAAACCTGGTCCGGCCGGAAAGATTTTTTGCCGATTATACAGGAGCGCCTGACTACGTGGTGGGAACCACCAGCGGCTCGCCGCTGAGCGACCTGGGAAGCCACTGTGGTTTTAAAGCCGTACACGACAAAAGGCCGGCTTCCTGCAGCGCCCTTTTTGCCACCATAGCTTCTTTCGGTGCGGGGCGCCTCTATAATTTTGCAGCCTGTCTCTACAATGATCAAGGCAGTGTATACTTTAAAAACCCGCAGTCAAGAAACATCCATTTAAAACCCTACTGTATAGAAGAACAGGCCCGCGACGGCAGCTTCATCTTGAACAGCAGGCTTTATTTCGTGCAGCATAACCTGGCTGTGTTTGAAACCGAATGGGAATTGGAAGATACAGCAGGAAGTAGCGCAGCCACGGTTAAGCCGGCCTGCTTTATGCTGCCGACCCTGGGGAGGGACTTGGAAAATCCTTACCCCCACTTTAACGGGTTCACTTTTTTCAAAGCAAGAGGCCGGGGTCTGCAGCTTTCAAGCTGCCATCGTCTGCCCGGTTTGAAAATGTACGCTTATTTCCTTCCTTCTTCCGGCAGCTATACCGGTAAAAAGGAAATGCAGGGTGAATGGGTGGAGTTGAAGCCGGGCCAAAAAGAAACCTGGTCGGTGTTGATAGCTTTTTCTGCCGATGGTGATTATAGCCTGGTTAAAAGGGCTGAAAGGGCCTGCCGTAACCTGTATCGCCTGAAAACTGGAACTCAAAAACGCTGGGCCCGCTTTGAAGAACGCCTGCCAGTGCCCTACGAGGCAAACAAAGAGCCGGCCAGGGCAACATTGAAGCTGGCGGCCTGGGCGTTACAAAACAGCCTTTATTACCCGCGGGCCAATATGAAAAGGTGGGGTTCTGTTCCGGCCAAGGTTTATTTTCCCTTTTTCTGGGGATGGGATACTCCCCAGCATGTCCTGGGCTTGAGCGAGTGGAATCCGCGTAAAGCGGGTGATGTTTTACTGACCCAGCTGGACGGGAACTGTTTTGCTCCCCGGAAGGCCCGGTTTAAATTGAAGATAAAAGGAATTACCTTTTTATCAGGAACCCAGTCCAACATGATCCCGAGCAAGCTTAATGATTACCTGCGCGGGGTACTTGATTTTTACTCCCAGCCTCCCCTTCAATCCTGGGCGGCAGTGCGGGTATATGAACGCTTTGAAAATGCCGGGTTTAAAAACGAGTTTTTAAAAGAGGTCCTGCCGCCGCTGCGGGAAAACCTGGCCTGGTGGGAAGAAAGCAGGCAGCTAAAAAACGGCTTTTTCTCGTACATCAACGGACTGGAATCGGGGCTTGATGACAGCCCGCGTTTTTATCCACCCAGCTTTTTGCCCAGTTTCATTATCGGGCTGGTGCCCCGCTTTTTCAGTGCGGTGGACTTGAACTGCTGGATCTTCCAGTCTTATACGAATGTTGCGTACCTGTGTAAAAAAGCGGGCCTGGAGAAAGAAGCCAATGAATACCTGGAGCGCGGCAGTGTATTAAAAGATAAGATCGACAGCGAGTTATGGGACCCTGCTAATCAAGCCTGGCTGGACCGCCGGAACGGTAAGTTTATCGAGGTTTTTACCCCTGCGGTGTGGTGGCCGGCCTTTGTTGGATCTGTAACCAGCCTGGACAAGATTCGTAGTGTGATTGAAAAATACCTGTTGAATCCCGATAAGTTTTGGGGACCGCACGGTATACCGAGTGTGGCCTTTGACGATAAGTCATATAACAGCCGTAAAGACGGCTATTACTGGCGCGGGCAGATCTGGATGATCAATAATTATACCGCTCTTGAAGTGCTTTTCCGTTTTGGCTACGTGGAAGAAGCCCTGGAGCTGCACAAACGGATTATTCGCACCCTTTATGCGTCCAGGGGCCTTTATGAAACCTATAACGGCAGGACAGGGGAGGTTGGCTGGAGTTCACGCGGTCCCGGCGATCCTGCTGTAATGCAGTTTGGCATGTCCTCAGCCTGGGCAACACAGATCAGTTTTTGCCGTTACCAGCACTTTCGCTACCTGTTTAAAGATACTAAAGAGTTAAAAGGCCATATTCAGTGGGCGACCACTTTTGATCACGACCCGGGTCTTTCTCCACCAAGTGTGGAAGAGTCACCGGAAAATGCGGTTTTAAAAGTTAACATACCCGGAGAGCAAACTTATGATGTGCCAATGCTGTGGTTGAAGAGCAACGATGGCCGGCCGCTCTTAGAATCCTCTTTTTTGAGTCTCAGGTTTGAAAACCCGGCCGGTTGTTTGCCCCGGGATTGCTCTATAGAGTTTACCTGGCGGGGTGACAGGTACACGGTCAGGTTGAATACAAATTACCAGCTGCGGCCCTTCGCCCAATCCGGAAAGCTCAGTTCAGCTTGAGAAAGGGTTGCAGATGATAAGAAATACAGCTGCCGGCGATTTAAGTCACCGAGGAGGTTGCGATTTGCTTATTGATTTATTTGTACGAGGCCTGATCATGATGATCTTTGTGTCAGGTTCTGTTGTGATCAGCTATTATACTACACGGTTGATAGCTTTCCTGGTGCCCTTTGCCAGGATCAGTGAAATCTTTCTATGGTCCGGGACGGTTTTCATTTCAGCCGTACTTTTGATGAGTATATCCTATTATTATGTTTACCATGGTTTTGGGGTTCAAACTGACATCATCCGCCGCAAACCTTCTGCCGGCAACAAGGTGATATTGACTTTTGATGATGGGCCGAGCGAGGCTTATACACCCTATATTTTGAAAGTGCTGGCTGAAAAAGGAGCCAGAGCTACTTTTTTTATGGTTGGCAGCCATGTTGAAAAATACCCAGAAATTGCAAAACAGGTTGTTGAGGAAGGGCACGAAGTGGGCAACCATACTTACGGGCATATAACTGTCCCCAACTCGCCGCCGCCCCAGCTGGCCGCCCAGATCATGAGAACCAACCTGGTCATACTGCAAACTACGGGGGTTTATCCCCAGTACTTAAGACCCCCCAGGGGCTTGTACGATATGCGGATGCGCCGGATTGCCAAGCTGCTCGGGCAGGACCTGGTTTTGTGGAGCCTGTCTTCCCAGGACTGGCATTCCCGGGCCAGCAAGGCTTCAATAACCAGGCGGGTCGTCGAAAAGGCTGCAGGTGGAGATATTATCCTGTTTCATGACAGCGGATCCCTTTTGAGCAGCGAAGGAGCCAACAGGAAGCCGACGGTTGATGCTCTCGGTCCGATCATCGACGGCTTAAGGGCCAGGGGGCTGGAAATAGCCAGCCTGCAGGAATTTATGGACTACCCGGCTGAGCAGACCAGGCGCCTCTCCGGCTGACATTTAATGGTATGGCTTTGCAGGGAATATTTGCTATAATAAGAACCATGGAACCAGATTGGAAATTGCAGGTTGCCCGATATAAAGCACTATATAACAGGTTTTCTGGAAGGGTTGGTGCAAGATGAAATTTGAAGAACTGCTGCAGCAAAGAAAAATAGCTTATATCGATGGGGGCATGGGATCCCTGCTGGCCTCCCGCGGTTGTGATACAAGCGGCATAAGTAACCTGAAAAACCCGGAAGCTGTCCTTGAAATTCACCGGGAATACAGTGAAGCCGGGGCGGATATATTGATTACAAATACCTTCACCATGAACCGGGTCAACATAGAATCAACCGGGCTGGACATTGATGTTGAAGAGGTTAACCAGGCCGGCGTCAGCCTGGCCAGGCGGGCCGCCGGAACAAAGAAACTGGTTTTTGGCGACGTGGGACCTACCGGTCAGCTTCTTAAACCTTACGGGACTTATACTGAAGAGCAGTTTTATAATAATTATGCTGAGCAGGCTGAAATACTGGCCGGTGAAGGGGTGGACGGCCTGATCATTGAAACTTTTACCGACTTACGGGAAGCGGAATGCGCCATCAAAGCTTGCAGAGACAAGACCGGTTTGCCGCTGGTGCTCTCGCTTGCTTATACAACGGCCGAAAAGGGCGGCAGGACCATAATGGGGAACAAGGTTGAAGAGGCGGCTGCCCTTGCTGAAAAATATGGCGCTGCTGCAGTTGGAGCAAACTGCGGTGACCTCGATCCATCCGGAATGGCTGATATAACCAGGCTGTACCGGCAGGCTACTGCCCTGCCTTTGATTATCCAGCCCAATGCCGGCAAGCCTAAACTGATAGGCAGTGAAACTACTTATGATATGGAGCCTGAAGAATACGCACAGGGAGTAACGAAGTGTATTGAAAATGGGGCTTCGATTATAGGTGGCTGTTGCGGGACTACTCCCGCCCATCTCCAGGCTGTAATAATAATAACTCGGGATCGCCAGTAAACCTGGTCCCATTGAGATTATATATAATTATAACTATGCCGGCTGGGTAAGGTGGTGTCTATGCGTAAAGTAACTGTTGAGCAGCTCGAGCCAGGGATGATGACCAAAAAACCTGTTCTTGGCTTTTTAGGCCAGGTTATGCTCAACGCGGGTATAGAAATCAAGCCGAAACATATTTATTATTTGAAACAGCTGGGCGTAAACGCAATTTACGTCCATGATCCCCGCCTGGAGGATCTCGAAGTCAGTGATCTGGCCACTGATGAACTGCGCAGCGAAAGCAGGGCCCTGATCGCCCAGATCATGAAAGATATTGATTCGGCAGGTGAAGCAAAGAAAGGCCTTGCTTTCAAGGAAAAAGAAATCCAGGATATTATAGCAAAGATAATTACCCAGGTCACAAGGGTTAAAGATATCCCGGTGCAAATCAGTGACATTAGGACTCAGGATGGATATGTATTTTCCCACAGTGTAAACTGCTGCCTGCTTGCCACCCTGATCGGGGCCAGGATGAATTATGAAACAGGTGCTCTCAAGATCCTGGCTGCGGGAGCTTTACTGCATGACATCGGCCTGGTTGCCGTTCCCCAGGCTATCCTGAGAAAGCCCGGAGCCCTGACAGATGAAGAATACAATGCTGTTAAACAGCATCCTGCTGAAGGCTACGAAATCTTTCGCCGTTCAAAATTGTTTTCTGAACGGATAGGAGAAATAATCTTGCGTCATCACGAGCGTTACGGGGGGCAGGGTTATCCCGGCGGATTAAGAGAAAAGGAAATACCTTCCCTGGCACGGATTGTAATGGTGGCTGAAGTTTTTGATGCCCTTACTTCAGATAAGGTTTACCGCCGGGCTTACCCGGTTCATAAAGCAATGGAGATGTTGAGAGGGTGGAGCGGGGAGTTGTTTGATCCCGAAGTGATAGACATTTTCCTGGAAAGCCTGGCCGCCTACCCGGTTGGATCGCATGTTATTTTAAACAGCGGGGAAAGCGGCCTGGTGGTAGCCAACAAACCCGGTTATACTTACCGTCCCCTGGTTCGCCTGCTCTATAAAAAGGACTACGACCCCCATCCGGCACCCTATGATCTGGATTTAAGCCGTGTCACAGGTATGGAAATAACCGGCCTGGTCGATGAATATGAAGCACCGACCTGTTAATCCCCGGCTGGGTCTACTATTCACCACTGCTCTGGTCTTCCAGGCGATAAGTCCTGTCCAGGTAATCAACGGCAAACTGCTGTAAATCCGGTTGGTGACACACGGTGCCCATCATGGCATACATG
Source organism: Syntrophomonadaceae bacterium (assembly GCA_003550645.1). Taxonomy (GTDB): domain Bacteria; phylum Bacillota; class Dethiobacteria; order DTU022; family DTU022; genus B1SED10-74M. The sequence continues at coordinate 7,433 of PUKV01000025.1, forward strand.
GCCGCGATTCCTTCACAGGCTTCCGGGTTGCTCCCTTCAACCCGGTGGAGTGAGTCTTGCAAATCGGCCAGGAAGGTATCGCCAATCTTAGCATGAGGCGGGGTAACAATCAGGTGCAGGGCCGGTGGGAGCTGCTGGCGGCCCAGCTGCCAGCCTTTTTCAGCCATGGTGTCGGCGAGAGCATATATATCGACATGGCTTGAAGCAACAGAAAAAACGCTCATGACCGGGTCTCCGAGTATCTCCAGCTTCCCCGTGCTTTTTATTCCTTCCTGCAGCACCCGGGTGGTTTCCATGGCTTCTTTTACCAGGCGGGTATAGCCTTCTTCCCCTAAATAGTTAAGAACCGCCCAGGCAGCGGCTATAGGCCCGCCGGGCCTGGTTCCGGTTACCGTGGAAGAACCAAACAGGCCGCCAGGCCAATTGGTGACTACGAAAAACTGGTAGCGGCGCAGATCCGGGTTGCGGTAGATGATCGTTGATGCCCCTTTTGCGGAATAGCCGTACTTGTGCAGGTCGGCAGACATGGAGGTTACACCCGGGACCCGGAAATCAAAAAGAGGGATCCGGTAGCCCAGCTGTTCAAGAAAGGGAAGGACAAAACCGCCCAGGCAGGCGTCAACATGTAAATTGAGCCCTTTTTCGAGCGCTATTTCCCCCAGACCTTCAATAGGATCGACCACTCCATGCGGATAGGCCGGTGCTGATCCCACCAGCAGAATGGTGTTGTCGCTAACTGCTTCTCGAATAGCATCCAGGCTGGCCCGGTAATCGCTGTCCAGGGGTGTGCGCACGCTCTTTACTCCCAGGTAGTGAGCGGCTTTATCGAGGGCCGGATGGGCGCTCTGCGGGATAATCATTTCCGGTTCTTTAATGTGCGGTTTTAAATCTCGGGCCTGGTCCCTGCTGGATTTGACCGCCATGAGCAGGCTTTCCGATCCACCCGAAGTCATTGTGCCGACAGCATCACTGCCGCCGTTAAGCAGGAAGTTGGTTTTAGCCACCACTTCAGTTTCAAATTTTTTTAAGCTGGGGAAGGCCCTGGGGTCGAGTCCGTTGCCGTGGGCAAAAAGCTGGTATGCTTCCCTGATGATCTCATCCACATCTTCGCCGGCATGGTATACCAGTCCCCACGATTGGCCGCTGATCCAGCCCACGTCTTCAAGCCGGGCTTTATTCAATTCAGCAGTGATTGCTTCACGGGGCATCCCTTTTTCCGTAAACTGCCCCGGTTCAGGTCTTGTCATAAATTTATTCCTCCCCTCAATAAACCGAACTACTCGTTAGTAAGCCTTTGGATTTTAACAACCGGTTTATGAACGGTTTGTTGGAGCCTGGCCGGTCGGTTTCTTTAGCGGTTTGATATACTCAAAAATATGGCTGACAATTATCTTAAGCACGGTAAATGTCGGAATGGCCAGGATGATCCCCAGCAGGCCGCCCAGGCGCCCGGCAACCAGCACCAGCAAAATGATGGTCAGGGGGCTCAGGGCCATTCTGCGGCCCATTACCTGGGGAGATATTACCAGGCTTTCAAGCTGCTGGACGATTACGATGACGATTATCACCAGGAGCATGGTAAACGGTGAATCAAGCAGGCCTACAACCACGGCGGGGATGGAGCCGATAAACGGGCCCAGGAAAGGGATGATATTGGTGATTAAGATAAACATGGCCAGGATCAGGGCATAATCCAGGCCGATGATTGAAAAACCGATATAGGCAAGAATACCCACGAATAAGCATACTACAGCTAAGCCCTGTACATAGGTTCCAAGAAGCTTGTTCATCTCAGACAGGGCTCTGTGAACATTATCCTTATATTCTTCAGGAGAAAGGCGCTCGACCAGGTTGGAAATGAAATCCCCACCTTTTTCTTTAAGCATGTAATATAACAGGAATGGAATAATGATGATCGTCATAAACAGCCCGGTCAATACATCGACCAGCGTGGCCACACTGACTGCCACCTGGGATATGGCCCTGCTCACAAACCCGGCCAGGTTGTCAATTATTTCGTCAATATCCAGGGCCTCCAGGTCCAGCAGGGCATTGAAGATAACGCTTTCCTCCAGCTCCCTGATGATCTGCTGGATCTCCCTGATCCCGGCGGGGATGCTTACGGCCAGCCTGGTAAATTCGGCCTGCAGGATGGGGCCGATGGTGAAAAATAAGAGGACCAGCAGGCCGATAATTAGCATAAAAACAACCAGGATGGCCAGCGGCCGCGGTACTTTATGGCCGTGCATCCAGTCGACAAAAGGGATGGTAAAATAGTAGAGGACACCTGAAACCAAAAACGAGATAAACAGGGCTTCAAATGCCACTACGATGGGGCGAAAGATAAACGAGATCTGGGTCCCCATGTAGATTATTAGAAATAGAAGTAAGATGCCTACCCCGGTTTTAAACAGTTTTGAATCCCACATACATGCTCCTTATCTATGGTCGAGTTTTAATATCGAGCAGTGCCGGTTCAGGTATCTTTATTAAATCATATATTTGAAAAACTAACAATAAACCGCGGTGGACCCGGCAAAGGCAGGTAAAACCGGGAAGGAAAACTGCAGGGGCACATGGAAATAAAGTTAAGGATCTTTATTTTGCTTAAAGTTTATGGAAAAAATAATTAGCAGTTTTAAGCTAAAAGTAGGAGTGGTTATATGTTTAAAAGCGATCAAGTCAGGGCAGCCATGAAAATAAAGCTTGATGACGGCTGGTATGAAAAGCCGGAATTTGTAGAAGGGGTGCGCAGAGCCCCGGCCAGGGATTTCACCCTCACCCAAAAGCAGACAGAAGTGGCCTTGAAAAATGCCCTGCGCTACATACCCGAAGAGCACCATGAAAGGCTGGCCCCGGAATTCCTGGATGAACTGCTTAACAGGGGGCGGATTTACGGGTACCGCTACCGCCCGCCGGGCAACATCAAGGCAAAGCCTGTTGATCAGTACAGGGGTAAATGCCTTGAGGGCAGGGCCTTCCAGGTCATGATTGACAACAACCTTGATTTTGACGTAGCCCTTTATCCTTATGAGCTGGTCACTTACGGCGAAACCGGCCGGGTATGCCAGAACTGGATGCAGTACCGTTTGATCAAGAAATATCTGGAGGAGTTGACGGAAGAGCAAACCCTGGTGGTCGAATCAGGCCATCCCCTGGGATTGTTCCGTTCCCGTCCCGATGCCCCAAGGGTGATTATAACCAACGCCCTGATGGTTGGCATGTACGATAATGCTGAAGACTGGAATGTGGCTGAACAGATGGGGGTGGCCAATTACGGCCAGATGACTGCCGGCGGTTGGATGTATATCGGTTCCCAGGGCATCGTGCACGGTACATTCAATACTATCCTTAATGCCGGGAGGCAGCAGCTGGGAGTCAAAGGCGATGAAGACTTAAGGGGTTACATCTTTGTATCCTCTGGCCTTGGCGGTATGAGCGGCGCCCAGCCGAAAGCGGTTGAAATAGCAAACGGGGTGGGCATTATTGCCGAGGTTGATTACTCCAGGATTAAGACCAGGTATGAGCAGGGCTGGGTCAATAGAGTATCTGCGGACCTGGGTGAAGTGTTCATGGTGGCCCGGCAAGCGGCGGATCAGAAAGAGCCACTTTCCATAGCCTATCACGGGAATATTGTGGACCTGCTGGATTATGCCGCCGGCAATAATATTCACATTGACCTGCTTTCCGATCAAACTTCGTGCCACGCCGCTTATGACGGTGGTTACTGCCCCCAGGGGCTTACCTTTGAAGAGAGGACGGAACTGCTTCAAAAGGACAGAAGAGAGTTCAGGAAAAGGGTAGATCAGTCACTGCTCAGGCATTTTGAATTGATCAGGACCCTTACTGAACGGGGCACCTACTTTTTTGATTACGGCAATTCTTTCTTAAAAGCAGTTTTTGATGCCGGGGTAAAGGAAGTATCAAAGAACGGTATTGATGAAAAAGAAGGCTTCATCTTTCCTTCTTATGTCGAGGATATCATGGGACCGGAGCTGTTTGATTACGGATACGGACCTTTCCGCTGGGTTTGCCTGAGCGGGAGCGCCGAAGATTTAGGGAAAACGGACCGGGTGGCCATGGAATGTATTGATCCGGACCGGCGTGGGCAATGCAGGGACAATTATGTCTGGATCAGGGATGCTGAGAAAAACAACCTGGTAGTTGGTACCCAGGCCCGGATTTTATACCAGGACTGTTCAGGGAGGACCAGGATCGCCCTCAGGTTTAACGAGATGGTCCGCAAAGGCGAAGTTGGTCCGATCATGCTCGGCCGGGACCACCATGATGTCAGCGGTACCGATTCGCCTTTCAGGGAAACGGCCAACATCAAGGACGGCAGCAATGTTATGGCCGACATGGCCGTGCAGTGCTTCGCCGGCAATGCTGCCCGCGGGATGTCCCTGGTGGCCCTGCATAATGGCGGTGGGGTCGGAATCGGCAAAGCGATCAACGGCGGTTTCGGGATGGTCCTCGACGGCAGTGATAGGGTGGACCGGATCTTGAGTTCAGCCATGCCCTGGGACGTTATGAGTGGGGTGGCCCGGAGGGCCTGGGCCCGTAATGAACACTCGATTGATACCGCTGTAGAGTACAACCAGGAAAACAGTGAAACCGACCAGATCACCCTGCCCTACCTGGCCGATGATGATCTGGTAAAGGGTTTGGTCAAGAAAGCTTTTCAGAAATAGGGCAGCTTTAGTTTCATGCTAATCAGGTAATCCGGACTTTTATAAAAAGGTTAGCTGCCATGGGCCGGATCATCCTGCGTTAAGAAAAAGTATTGATGCAAGAAAGGACTAATAATATGAATACTACACTGCTTATTAAAAATGCCAACCAGGTGGTTACTTCCCGGGGCGCCTCTAAAGAGCCTTTAACCGGGAAGGCTTTTAAAGAATTGCAGGTCATCACTGACGGAGCTGTTGCCGTCAGCGGCGATAAAATTACCGCGGTGGGGCCGACGGCAGAAGTGCAAAAACAGGTGAATGTGGATGAAAAAACGCGGGTTGTAGATGCTTCCGGAAAAGTAGTCCTGCCCGGCCTGGTTGATCCGCATACTCATGTTGTTTTTGGAGGTTCACGGGAACATGAACTGACCTTAAAGCTGCAGGGGGTGCCTTACCTGGAGATCCTGGCCCGGGGCGGCGGGATCTTGAGCAGCGTAGAAGCAACCAGGGCCGCTTCGAAAGAAGAACTGGTTGAAGCGGGAAAGAGGTACTGTCGCCAGATGCTGGCCCAGGGGACAACAACAGCCGAGTCTAAAAGCGGTTACGGCCTTACTGTAGAAGATGAAATAAAAACCCTGGAAGCCATCCGGGAGGTGGACCGGGCCCAACCGGTGGACCTGGTGCCCACTTTCCTGGGTGCCCACGCGGTGCCGAAAGAATACAAAGAAAATCCCGATCGTTATCTCGACCTGGTTATTGAAGAAATGCTTCCCCGTGTGGTGGAGCAAAACCTGGCCCGGTACTGTGATGTTTTCTGCGAGGAAGGAATTTTTTCTGTGGCGCAGTCAAGGAGGGTCCTGGAGGCGGCCAGGGAAATGGGCCTGGGCCTTAAGATGCATGCCGACGAGATCGTTCCTCTCGGCGGTGCTGAACTGGCTGCCGAGCTGGGGGCTGTTTCAGCCGATCACCTGCTGGTTATTTCCGAGCAGGGTATCGAGAAAATGGCTGAAGCCGGCGTGATCGGGGTTATTTTACCGGGGACCACTTTTTACCTGTGCGAGGACCATTATGCCCCGGCCCGGAAGATGATTGAAACCGGCGTCCCGCTGGCCCTGGCTACCGATTTTAACCCGGGCAGCTCACCGAATAATAACTTGCAGGTAGTTGTTAACCTGGCCTGTCTTTACCTGCGGATGACCCCTTCCGAGGTAATTAACGCTATTACAATCAATGCTGCCCATGCCGTAGGCCGCCCTGATAAAGTTGGAAGCCTGGAGAAAGGGAAAAAAGCAGACCTGGCTATTTTTGAGGCTCCTAATTACGAATACCTGGCTTACCGTTACGGCACGAACCTGGTCAGTTCGGTAGTTAAAAATGGAGAAATTGTAGTGGAGGTGTAAAAAACAATGGCTAAAGTGGTGGAATGTGTCCCGAACTTCAGCGAAGGACGCAACCTGGAAGTGATTGAAGAAATAATCGGGTCGATTAAAGCAGTAGCAGGTGTAAAGCTGCTCGATTATTCCCATGATGAAAGCCACAACCGCTCTGTGGTTACTTTTATAGGGGAGCCCGGGCCGGTGAAAGAAGCCGCCTTCCAGGCCGCAAAAAAGGCAGCATCCTTAATTGATATGTCCGGCCATGAAGGCGGCCATCCCCGGATGGGGGCTACAGATGTGTTGCCTTTTGTCCCCATCTCAGGCATCGATATGAAGGAATGCATTGAAATGGCCAGTGAAGTGGGCCGGCGCCTGGCAGAAGAGTTAGAGATACCGGTTTACCTGTATGAGGAGGCCGCTACCAGGCCGGAAAGGAAGAACCTTTCCGATGTCCGGCGCGGTCAGTATGAAGGGCTGATTGAAGGCATTAAAGAACCGGGACGCGAACCCGACTTTGGGCCGGCTGAAGTAAATCTCAAAGCCGGCGTTACCGCCGTGGGGGCAAGGCCCCCTTTGATTGCCTATAACATTAACCTTGACACGGGGGATGTGGAAATTGCCAAAAAGATTGCCCGGGCGATCAGGGGAAGCAGCGGAGGTTTTCCTACAATTAAGGGTTTGGGGATTTATATTGAAGAAACAGGTCAGGCCCAGGTTACGATCAATGTTTGCGATTATAAGAAAGTGCCCCTGCACCGGGTTTTTGAGCTGGTCAAGCTGGAGGCTGCACGGTTTGGGGTTGCAGTAACCGATAGTGAAATAGTGGGGTTGACCCCGATGGAGGCCCTGGTTGATGCAGCCGAATTCTACTTGCAGCTTGCCGGGCTTGAGCCGGGCCAGATTTTAGAGAACAGGTTACTGGAGTGATGATATCGATGGATAATTATTCTGGAGGCGATTTCAAACCCGGTGATGAAGGACATAGAGGAGATCCAGGCAGTCCACTTACCGGGCCTGGCAACCCTCCTGACTTAAAAGCGGTAATGAAGCTATATGTAGTGGTTTTTTTGCTACTTTTGGTTTTTGGGTCGATCGCCCAGGGGCTCCACTTTGAAATTGGCATGATCATTACCCAGTGGGTGATTATCCTGATTCCGACGCTCTGGTTTTTACGCCGCTACCGGGTTGCCCCGGTCAGTTTTGTGCGTTTTAAAGCCCTGGACTGGTATTTTGTCCCGGTTATTATCCTGCTTTCGGCCTCTTTTTGGCTGCTGAATATGGCTGTTGCTGCCGGTCTGGTTACCAGCTTGATGGAAATTGGTTATGAACCGGTCATGGTTATTGAACCGCCGCAAACTTTGCAGCAGTACCTGGTATACCTTTTTATCCTTTCCATCTCTGCGGGGATTTGTGAAGAGGTCATGTTCAGGGGAGCATTGATGCCATCCCTGGAAAAATACGGAATCGTGCCGGCTGTTGTATTCAGTTCGCTTCTTTTTGCCCTGTTCCATGTTTCCTTTTTAAACCTGTTCAGCACCTTTGTGCTTGGCGCTGTGATGGCAGTGGTGGTTATTAAAACCGGATCTTTATGGGGCGGGATCTTGTACCATATGCTGAATAACTTTTATGCAGCTACCTACCTCTACCTGGCCGGGCAGGAAGAAACCGCGGCTGAAATTACACCCCAGGACCTCTGGGCTTTGCTGCCCCTGGTAATCATGGCTGGAGCGGGCGCTTATGCCGGGCTTAGACTTTTGCAAAACCGTTCCAAAGTTGAACCTTTATTGGAAAACAGGGAAAGCGGGTGGCTTCCCCGGGGCTGGTTTAACTGGCTGCTGGTTATTTCCATTGTTTTCTTCCTGATACTGGCCGTTTTTGAGCTGGCTATCGGTTTTGGGTGGCTTGGCGAGCTATTTTAAGCAGTTGCGCATGATCAAGTTGATTAAAGAATCGCTGTGTGGTTGCCGGGGATTTGCTGTTCACTGGCACCCAAGAAAAAAGTCTTAATAGATAAGGAGGAAGTAGTTATGAGCCTTGAAGGCAAACATATCGCCGTGTTACTGGAAGAGCTTTATGAAGACCCGGAATTCTGGTATCCCTATTACCGGTTTCTGGAGGCAGGGGCCGGAGTAACGGCAGTAGCGCCAGAGAAGAAGGAGTATAAAAGCAAGCATGGTTACCCGGCGAAAGCAGACCTGGCTGCAGCAGATGCCCGCGCTGACAGCTTTGATGCTGTAATTATCCCGGGAGGTTACTCACCGGATCACATGCGCCGCTCAAAGGAACTGGTCGCTTTCCTGCAGGAGGCATATGACCAGGGCAAAGTAATTGCTGCCATATGCCACGGCCCCTGGATGCTCGCTTCAATTGGGGCGGCAAAGGGGCGGAAAGTAACCGCATTTTTCTCGATTAAAGATGATCTTGTTAATGCCGGGGCAAAATTTATTGACGAAGAAGTAGTTCGCGACGGGAATATCATCACCTCCCGCACTCCTAAAGACCTGCCAGCTTTTTGCCGGGAAATCATCGCTGCTCTCGGCGGTTAAATAAATGCCCGGTTGCAAGTGAATAATAAGCCACGGGGACGGTTGCCCTGGCCTTGCCTCCGGCCTTCGCTGTGTTTCGGAAGGCTCGAACCGCCCCTGTCAGTTTTTTCCGTCTTTGTTATTTTTGATCTTCAGGAAGATCCCCCGCTCCTGGTGGTCAATTTCGATTTTCCCCTTGCTTAGCAGGTGGTTGATGTACTTCTGAATTTCTGCCGGCCTTAAATTCAACAGGGCTTTCAGGTCGGCTACCGTGCAGGGCCTTCGTTTAAGGGTCTCATAGATCTGCCTGCTGTGAGAGTCGTTGAAAGTGCTGATTTTGGGACCCGGTTTGAACTTGCCGATTATCTCGGCATTACCCAGGTAGAAGGCAATATTCTGCATGGTATGGTAATCAGCCGGCTCCAGCCATTCTTCAGTTCCGGGCCTGTCCAGGGTCCCCAGCTGCACCCGGTCGGGTTTAATCCGTTCCAGGGCAGACTTAAGGGCCGCTATCTCATCCGGTGTGTCGTTTAAACCCGGGGCTATGAATATTTCCACCAGTATTTCACCGCTGTACTCACTGCGTAATTTTACTAACCCTTCAATAACATCCTGGCATTTTATACCGCGGTGCGGACGATTTAAGCGTTTGAAACATTCTTCTGTAGCCGTATCCAGGGAAGGCACGATTAAATCGATCGGTTTGATCTGTTCCCTTACTTTGCTGTCGTTTAAAAGAGTGCTGTTTGTTAGCAGGCAGAGCTTGTATGCAGGGTATTTTTGCTTTAAATAGCTTACCACATTCCCGATCCCGCTGTGCAGGGTTGGTTCCCCGGAACCGGAAAAGGTAATGTAGTCGAGCTCCGGTTGTTTTGCCAGGTAATCGTTTAACTCTTCGTATACTTCTTCCAGCGGCACGTATTCTTTCCGCTCCAGGGTGCAGTTGTTGGTTTCTCCACACTCACAGTAAATGCAGTTCAGGGTGCAGGTTTTGAGCGGTACAAGATCAACCCCCAGGGATACTCCAAGCCGCCTGGAGGGGACGGGGCCAAACAAATGCCTGTATCTCATATAAAGCGCCTCCTAACATTTTTATAATAACAAAATTTTGTTATTGATGTATACCCAGGGGGCACAGTCATGCCGATCATTATTGAGGCTGCATGTAAATGCTTGATATGCAGTAATTTTATAAACGACCCTGCTACATTATAGTTGTCTTACGGGTAAATTTCTGCTACAATAAATGCAACTAAATGAATAAGATTAGGGGAGTTTTGTTATGCCGCGACCACATAAACCGCGCCGGGTCAGCACAATGCCCCGGTATACATATTTTAAACCAACCGGCATTCCTATGCCTTTACTTGATGAAGTAGTTCTTACCGTGGATGAAGTTGAAGCGATCAGGTTAAAGGATCTGGAAAAACTGGAGCAGCAGGAATGCGCTGCCCGGATGAATATAGCCCAGAGTACCCTGCAGCGTATACTTGTTTCTGCCCGGGAAAAGATCGCCCGTTCGTTGATTGAGGGTAAAGCGATGCGTATACATGGAGGACCATTCGCATTAGAGGGAGAACCCGTGTGTCCGCGCTGCCGGCGCCGCAGGATGGGGCAAAAAGGGCCCGATAACGGGATGCCGGATATTATGTTCGAAAATTGCCCGGAATGTTCCGGTGATGAAGAAAAGTAATTAAAGCTTTTTGCAAGCCCTTGCCAGTTAAAAAGTTTAGTTATAAGCTATGGGTATCATGGATAACCTGGCCAATAAAATTGATGATAATACGGCAGGGGTTTTCTACGGTTCCTCAGCTTTTATTTTATGGGGGCTTCTACCCCTGTACTGGAAACTGCTGGAAGCTGTTCCGGCAATAGAAATCCTGGCCCACCGGGTATTCTGGTCTTTCGTGGTGGTAACCCTGGTTGTTGTATTGACCGGGGGATGGAAGACTTTATTGTTATCACTGGCCAACCGCAAAAAGCTTTTGTTGATTTTCAGCTGCGGCTTTATAATCAGCCTGAACTGGTTTACTTATATTTATGCCGTAAACAGCGGTTTTGTTATCGAAGCCAGTATGGGTTACTATATTAACCCCCTGGTAGTGGTCCTGCTGGGGGTAACTGTATTCAGGGAAAAGCTTGGCCGCTGGCAGCTGACAGCCCTCCTGTTAGCAACTGCCGGTGTTCTGCTTATAACCCTGCAGTATGGCCGGATTCCCTGGATAGCCCTCCTGCTGGCCGGCACTTTTGCCGCTTACGGTTTGATTAAAAAAATTATCCGCCTCGATCCGGTTTCCGGCCTGGTGCTGGAAACCTTCATAGTCATGCCCATCGCTTTGCTTTATATCGTCAGCCTGGAGCGCTCAGGAACAGGCGCCCTGGGCACAATGCCTTTATTTACAGTTTTTATCCTTGCCGGAACGGGGATTATAACTGCTGCTCCCTTGTTTTTCTATGCCCGGGGGATAGAAAAGACTACTTTTTCCATGATGGGATTCCTGCAGTATATCGCGCCGACAATTAACCTGCTGCTTGGCATTTTTGTATTCAGGGAGTACTTTTCGCTCATTCACCTGATCAGTTTTTGCTTCATCTGGGTGGCCCTGATCATTTTTACTCTTTCCAATGTCGGTATTTTAAAAGAACCCTATGGTGTTAAAACCGATATGGCAGATCTTTAATCGAAGTGGTTGAGGCTTTTTTTGTACAATGGACAAGAACGGGACGGGATGCTATAATAGCAGCGGTAATCAATTAAATAAAGGCTAGTCAGGTGTCAGAAGACTGAA